>JBGTIK010000217.1:0-1772 GCA_041745715.1 Phormidesmis sp. | reverse complement strand
CCATAGCCTGCTAGCACTGTCTGCCGAGAGGATAGCTGCCAATACAGCGGCAGCATTTCACCTGCCGGATTGCTCAACAGCTTGAGCAAATTTCCTAGGCCCATCAGCCACCGCCTAATCGACAAACGGCGATCGCGCCGCTGAGGTCGTGAACTCACCCCCGCAACCCAGCTAGCCGATGGTGATCGCCCAGCCAGTCGAGCAGCCGTACGACCTGGCACCGTGGTTTCCTGGGGGCCTTTAAGGGGATAAACTCCGCGATTGGCCTCAGCCCTCGGATTCTGGTTCTGATTCTGGTTCTGATGCTGATGGGGAGATGAATCAAACCCACGTCGTTGAGACCCCCGCGGAGTGCGAACGGAAAAGCGCCGAACTATGCCCTCTAAAAACTGAATGGGGCGCGATCGCCCGATCCCGCCAAACTTCTGCAAATACTGCTGTAGCCGATAATACTGGGTCAAATCACCCTGTTTTCGGAACAGCCTCGCCGCTCGCCGTAAGTCATTCGCCGCTGCCTTTAGATCGTGTAGATCTTCATGGGCTAAGCCCCGATGATAGTAATAGCGCGCATCTTCCGCGTCATGGCAAATCGCGTCTGTAAAAGCAGCGATCGCGCTCTGCACATAGTCCATCCGGTAGCGGGCTAACCCTTGATAAAAGTAAACCTGAGGCTCAAAAAAATTTAGAGCCAAAGCCTGCTGACAGTCACAGAGCACACCAGGATCGTCTTCGAGCTGATAGCGCACCTGTGCCCGTTGTAAATAGGCCTCCGCAAACTGTTCATTTAGCTCAATCGCCTGCGCAAAGTCTCCTAACGCGGCTCGATAGCGCCGAGAAAGCACGTAGCTAACCCCGCGTAGATAAAAGTCAAAGGGAGTTTTAGGCTTGTCAGGTCGCTTTTTTTTCACCCGTTGGGCGGGATTCTGCTGGCTGATCGCGCTGCTTTGAGCATCGCTTAGGCCATTGATTGGGCCATCGATTTGACTATGAATCCGGTCATACTGGTGGCGTCGTACCCGATCACTCAGCACCTCGTAAGCTTCTTTTAGCGACTGAAACCTAACTGCCGCACCTGGTTGATTTGGGTGCAGATCAGGGTGATACTGCCTAGCTAGCCGCCGAAAAGCAGCCCTAATCTCTAGATGGCTGGCTTGCTTAGAAACGCGCAGGCGACGGTAATAATCACCAGAAAGAAAAGGCATATATCGAGACAGCGTGGCTTGCCAAGGAGACGGATTAAAATGCGTACGTTGGCTGTATCTTAACGTTTTTCAGCGGCTCAATGACCAGATATACGCTAGCTTTTGAGCAAATCCATACGTTTTTTGGATTCCCCGCTTAATCTCAATAACCTCAAATCTCTTTTTTTATGTCAAGTGCGTGCACCCACCGCTTCTTCGACCGCTTCTTCGACCGCTTTTTCACCTGACTCGTGAGCTAGCCCACTGACAGAATCTGGGTAAGATTCCAATAAGTCGTAGCCTATTTGCTCAGAAATCTGCGATCGCACCTTCCCCCGGTATTGCCAAAAATGCTCTCCAGCCGCGCACAGCCCAATATAGAGATTAAACATTTGAGGTTTTTTGCGCAGAATCTCCACCATTTGTTGCCAAAACTGACGGCGAATATCTGTGCGATCGCCGCTAGCAGGCAAAATGCCCTGTAGCCAGATCACCTGAGTCACTAGCCGCAAGCCTTTATTCAGCGGAAACTGCATTGTTTGCTGATGCTTGCCTGAGGGTTGTTGAATGCTTAAACACTGATCTAAACAC
>JBGTIK010000216.1:0-9035 GCA_041745715.1 Phormidesmis sp. | reverse complement strand
CTAGCAGGCTTACTCAACGCTGTCTTTTTGATCGGGCTACCGTTAGTGCTCTGGCTGATTGGCGGCTGGCGACTGGCCTATGGTGTGCCGCTGTCCATTGTTATCTTGCTGATTATTCCCATTGTAACGGCTGTTTTGGCGGTCGCTTTGCTATTTGGGTGGCGGCGCAGCTGGCGGCGGGGCGGGATGTTGCAGCGATCTCACTACGCGCTGGTAGTGCTGTCAGCGATCACCTTTATCCCCTTTCTCAATTACTGGAATTTGCTCGGGTTTAAGTTTTAAAGGATTTGCACTGAAGTAATCTGTTAGTCAGCCAGGGACAACAGCAGCAGCTCACCTGCATAGAGCAGGACGAGAAGAACGCTCTCAAATTCAATATTGCCGATGCCGTGTTTCTCGTCATCAAGACCTGACTGACAAGAATTTGATGAAAATCTCTGAACTCTTAATATAGGAAAGGGCTTCATGCACAAGCGATCAATCATTCCCTTGAAGTAAGCTGAAAGGCTCTGTATCAAAGGGGTTTAAGCTCCTCAAAGCTGCTTTGTCACTCAATTAGGTGAGCGCCCAGTGATGAGTCCAATCTCTGGCTCGCCTACCCTTTATGCAATAGTCACGAAGCCAGCAAGATCGAAGCTGTTGATCCGAAAACAGGAGAAACTGCGCCGCTGTTTAACCCGAGGACTCAAAGCTAGGCCGAACATTTCCATTGGTCAGGCGATGGAACTCAAGTGGTAAGTATCACGACCATTGGAAGAGCTACTGTCGCCGCCCTTTGTTTGGATAGCGACTTAGATGCAATTGCAGTTCGGCAGTGTTGGGTTGAAGCGGGCTGGCATCCGCCGGAAGCACTGTAAAAAATTACACGGCGCTGCTGGCTTCTCCATCCATCAGAAATCTATCTGGCTGCATTTACCTAAACAAACAAAGTGCCTACTCTTGGCCCCCAAAAAGAAAACCTCACCAGTTTTTCCGGGTGAGGTTAATAGTCGATCATCCAGTTGAGCTACACAGCGGTTGCAAGCTGCCGCCATTGCGCCGATGGCAGCGACATCACCGTTGCGCCCAGCTCTTCTAATTCAGTTGCCCGGTCATAGGACTCGACATCTTGAGCAGTGCGAGTGACCGCATTCAGCAGTCCCCATTGGCTGAGGTCGCCCCCCTGAATCAGATGCTGGAGTACGCCTGTGCTTTCGCTCTGCTGCAATTTGAACTTGTCAGAGAGCAGCTCAACTGCCTTCACCAGGTTGCCTTCAATGCGACGCTCAGTCGTTTGACGCATTTGCGCCACTACCTGCTCGAACTTGGTGCGATCTACCGCATCACGCACGAGGTCGTGCACCTTCAGGAAGAAGGCAGTGTTATCGGCTGCTAGTGTCTTGTCTGAGAACAGCTCGTAGGCATCTGGGGTATCGGCAGCGGCTCTGCCCAGGTGAGTGAAACGACTGCGGGCAGAGCGGTCAGGGGTGACCATGCCGTTGGTGCAAATTAGCCGGTAGATCAGCGGTTCTACTCGCAGTGCGCCCATGCCGATTTCTGAATTAGAGATGCAGACACCGGCCTGCACCGGGTCACCGACTTTCACATCGGCCTGAACCTTAGCCGTCACTACCTTCAGGTACATCCGGGTTTCGGTTAGCTCGCAGGACATCACCTGTGCGCCGTCCATTTGCAGTAGTGTCGGCAGCACCGCTTCTGCTAAGTCGAAGTTGTCCAAGCGGCGATAGCGGCGGCTGAGAAAGGCGCGGGCATCGTTGCCGAGGGTGTGAACCATCCGCTGCTCCGGGTTGGTCTGAAACCAGTGATTGACGTTCGCTTGCAACAGCTGAGGAGCTTCTGTGCGCATCCGGTCGTAGTACTTGGCAGGGATGCCAATGCGATCTCCTATCTGCTGGTGCGCGTGCGGCGTGATCTCAAAAGTCTGCGTTGGATTGCGAGCTGGCCCGCAGGCGTCATCTCTAGCGCGCGAGTGTCAGCTACGTAGTCTTTCTTCTGAGCCTGCTGAGCCTCCAGCGCTTGCGCCATCTCAGTCAGGGTTCTTCCAGTTTTCATGAGCTTTTCCTAGTTGTGGGCGCATACCGCCCTGTTCAGCGCATCGTTGCGAAGCATAAAAAAGCCAGTGACTCTCGGTTGAGAAGGCACTGGCTGAGGACGGGTTTATTCAGTTACTTTGAGTAGAGGTACAGACCTAGCCCGAACTTGGCAGCGGCGCGGCGAAAGGCCATTGACTCTGCGTTGCTCGACCGGTCACCGTACGCTAGCTCAGACTCACCGTCTTCGCGCTTCAGCAGCTCAGTGCCGGTGGCCTCTCGACAGATATGGCCTTCGTTGGGTGAGACGACCGACCAGGAACAGGCGATCGCTCGTCATCCCCAGTCGGCAAACCTCCCAACTCCAGCCAGGGGCGTATTTATCGAGGATTTTGCTGACGGTATGCCACGAGAGATAGGGTATTTCTTGGCCGCCTTGTTGTCGCATCGAGATTAGCTGAGCAGGAAGAGGCCGGGACAGCACTTCTTGAATCTGGCGGATTGACCATTCGCCTGGGTGAGAGGGCGGCAGCAGCGCAACTTTCTGGGTGTTTGGCTGCTCAGAACGTTGCAGGTCGAGGACAGGGCGAGAATTGTTTGCTTGTATGAATGTGTACCAAAAGACTTCAGAACATCTATGCGAAGCAAAAACCAACCTCACCTGATTACTCAAGTGAGGCCATAAAGGTTGAGCAAAAATCGGCTTCTGTTACAGCTACGCAAAAGGGGTATTTACAGCTAATTGATGATGAAAAATTGATGAAGGTGGCCTGTCAAGTAGATGTTCTACTGTCTCTGGAATCTAGACCTAGTGAATATTTGATTAAAGGAAGTCCACTTGTTTTGGTCTATCCACAAGAGCATATCCCTCCTAAATTAATAAAACAAATCAACAAAGCTTTTATTGTGGGTAAAGAACGCACAGAAAAGCAGGACATTTCTTTTCCGATTGAACAGTTGGCAGAAGTTTCCTTGCGTGCGCTTTCTCCTGGAATTAACGATCCTTTTACGGCCATGTGTTGTCTTGATCGTTTAGGTGCAGGCTTTAGCCATTTGGTTCAACGAGATTTTCCTTCACCTTATCGTTATGACAATCGGCACCGTTTGCGGGTGATCGTAAAACCTGTGACCTTCGAGGCTCTGGTGGATCGTGCTTTTACGCCCATTCGTCAGTATGGGCAGTCAGATTCAATGGTGATGATGCAATTACTCAATGTGATCGCCCTCCTTGCAACCTATTCTAGAACCCAGAGCCAGCGGGCAGTTTTACGACACCATGCAGAGCTAGCTCTGCGAGGAAGTCAAGAAGGATCATCTGAAGAATATGATCGAAACGAAGTCAAAGATCATTATCAAAATGTTTTAGAGGCTTTAAGCAACGCTAGCTAGAATTGAAAGAAGATGAGAAGCTAAATATCGCGCCAAATCTTTAGAGAAAGTGCTTGAGGATAACGTCTAGAGAATACATTTATGACAGAGGGAGTGGGCAGTGAAATTTGGCAAAATGATCGGTTTGGGTTTGATCGTCGGGGTACTTTACATCCTTTGGCAAATTCGCCAAGTGCTGATGCTGGTGTTTGCCGCTGTGGTCTTTGCAACGGTGATTAATAAGCTGGTGCAGCAGCTTGTTAAGGTCGGAATTAAAAGGGGAATAGCGGTTGCGATCGCGCTACTCATGATCGCCTGTCTCTTAATTTTAGCTGCCTGGTTTGTGATACCTGCCCTGATTGATCGTCTGCCCGAATACACCTTGTTTTCAGAAGAGGGATTTGATCAGCTTCAAGTTTGGTATACAAACATTGCAGGTATGTTGCCTGGAAATACCCTGTCCGACCTTGATCTGGCCGATCTATTGTCTCGGCTAACTCAGTGGAGTCCCAATTTAATAGGCCGATTGGTCGCCTTGTTTACAAATTCTCTCGATTTTGGGTTGAACTTTCTGCTAGTGCTAGTGACTACTATTATGCTACTGGCAAGCCCGTCTAGCTATCGTCGAGTATTGTTGTTGGCTTTTCCAAAATTTTACCGTACCCGCGCCGATAACATCTTATCTCAGTGCGAAAGCTCTTTATCGGGTTGGGCATTTGGCATTGTATTTGAAATGATAGTGATTACACTCTTTAGTGGGATTGGCCTTGCGCTGATTGGAGTTCCGCTGCCGACAGTCAACGCCTTGATTGCAGGGCTTTTGACAACCATTCCTAACGTTGGGCCGGCGCTAAGTGTAGTACCACCTGCGCTTATTGGGCTTGCTGTAGAGCCTTGGATGGCTGTAGCTGTGTTTGCTCTTTACTTTGTTATTCAGCAGTTCGAAGGATTAGTATTGACCCCTTTAGTCATGAAACAACAGGCTTCCTTACTACCCGCTATAACACTGGTTGCGCAAGTAATTTCTGCGATCTTTTTTGGTTTTTTGGGATTGTTCTTGGCTTTACCGCTAGTGATAGTCATACAGATATGGGCCAAAGAGCTATTGGTAAAAGATATTTTAGATCACTGGCCGCCACCGAGAAGGCAACCGCGATCAGGCTTCATTTACTCAGATGTTCGCCAGTGATATGGGCGTTGCATTAAATTCTTATTCTCAAGGCTTAGCGGTCATTTTGTCTCAAGCTTTGAATGTCTCTTCGCAAAGCTCTAATTTCATCTTGCAGTGACTGAATCGATTTTGCCCCAGCCAGCTCAGCGCTATCGTCATCAGCATCTTGCCCAACAAAAAATGTCGCTAGCGTTGCCGTCACATAGCCAAACATGGCAAAGGCATACAGTGCCAGCAGCAAAAACAAGATACGACCTTCTGCTGTCTGCGGGCTGTAGTCTGCTCCCATTGTAGTCATCAGCATGGCTGTCCCCCATAGGGCAGTTCCGTAGTTGTCAAATCCGGGTGCACTGGTCGCGGTTTGCTCAAAGGCATATAGGCCAGCTGCGCCGACAACAGTGACCACGACCGTTAGCAACACGACATAGCCAAACCCACGCCGAGTAAAATTTGCCGCGAGCGATCGCATACTGCGATTGGTTCGTGTCATCACCCGCAATAGTTGCAAGCCCCGCACAGCCCGCGTCGTCTGCAAGACTCGAAGGACGCGAACAATCCGCAACGTTCTAAAAGCGGGCAACAGTAGTGAAATGGCAGTTAGCCACTGTGCCTTGAAATAGGTCACTTTGTAAGGGGCTAAGAGTAACTTAAGGCCAAATTCGACTACAAATGCAATCCAAATGGTGACACTTAGCCCTTCTAAAAATGAATTTAAGCCATAGGTTAGCTCTAGGACAAACAGCGCTAACCAGATAAAGCTAAGAACCAACATCGGAATGTCTAGCCACTCGTCGAGCTGCTGCAAAATCTCAGAGCGTTCGTGTTCAAGCGCTTGTTTCTCAGAAAGCTTGAATGAGTTCATAGGTCGGTTAATTAGCTAAATTTGAGCGCGAAGGTGGTTCTAACACCGTGATTTCAACCAAGGGAGTAACATTAAACCCTTGCTGCAACAGACGGGTTTGAATCGATTGGCTCAGTTCAGCACGGATTTGTTCAGCAGGTTGCGTCATATTGGGCTGACGTTGAACATAAACTACGCACAGTAACGTGTTTTGTCCTGGAATATTGGCTCCAGTAAAGCGAACATTAGATTCTACCAGCCGAGCTAAATCGCTTTGCCGCACGACTTTTTGAACTTCAGCATTTGCCTGCTGAGCGCGGCTAGAGCGCTGTAGGTAGAGCGGATTAGAGAACTGCCAGAGCATGAGTGCGCACAATAGAGTCCCACTCGCCATGATTGCTACCTGAAACACGCCCCGTTGGCCGCGTTGATAGCGAGCGCCCTGGGTCGAGAGTCTACCAAACAGGCGAAACAGGGTTGCAGCGGCGAGATTGATGCCACCGAGCTGGAGCAGCAGCAAAAATATTCCATTAATGGCTAAATCCCAACGTCCTATCGCTGCCCCCATGCCAACAAGGCCCGCTGGTGGAGCCAGGGAAGCCGATACCAGCATTCCGGTGGCAGCGCCTGAGACCAAACTACTGCGATCAGATTGAATGAGAGAAAGCGCTCCGGCGGCCCCAGCAGCCAGCGGAATCAGTACGGCAATCGAAGAAATTTGACTACTATCAAGCATTAAGTTGGTGGCATTTTGCTGCTGCAATAGCCAGCTCAGCAGGGCAGTCGTAGCAATCGTGACGCTGAGGGCCGCAAAGTAGCGTACGAGACTGCGTTTTAATAGCTGGCGATCGCCCCTAGCTGTTGCGAGTGCCGTATTCATGGCAGGCCCTGCAAATGGCGCTAACAGCATGGCAGCGACTAACAAATAGATGGTGTTAGTGTACAGGCCAATCCAGACAATGATGCCTGCGATTACCGCATAGCTAAGAAACCCTTTCCAAGAACCTGTACTTTGCAACCCCGATAAGAAAATCTCAATGGGGCTGCGCTCTTCGACGTGAGTAACTTGCTCAGCCACATTTGCCGCAGGCGGATGCAGCGCCATGATGCCCGTTGGCAACAACGTAAAATTTAAATCTGGCAGATCTTGTAGCTGATCGAGAAGTTCTTCAACTCTGCCGTTAGAAACGTGGATCAACACGAGATCTAGCGGCTGTTCAACCCCGGTTGCAGCCATCTGTGCCAAATTTTTGCCATCGCAAGCCCTAGCAATCTTCAGAACGGTTTGCCCACATCCCCGTGGCACTTGCACAAAGAGTTGACGCATCAGCGACCTACAATATAGCCTGCGGCGGCGGCGCTATCAGGAAGCGGACTGATTTTGCCTTGCTGCACCAAAGACTGATGAATTAAGGCCGCAACCTCTCCGCGCGTCGCGGGCTGAGTTGGATTCAACATCCGTAGCTCCGGATAATTGACCACAATGCCAGCGGCGGTTGTTTCAGCGACCGCATCCACAGCGTATTGAGGAATTTGATCAGCATCTTGATAGTAATCGCTGACCACTAGCGGAGCGGAACCCTCCTCGGCGGCAGGTGGGGAGCTGCTAGCGGTCGGGGGACTGACAGGAGGACTAACAGCGGCGATCGCTTTTGCGGGCGCACTCACTAAGGGCTGCATCAACATCGTCATGGCCATGGGAGGCATAAGGGGCGTTCTAGCACGCTTCTGGGTTTTGAGTTGCTGAGTTTCGGGTACTGGCGTGGCGGTAGCCGCAGTCAGCTCATTATCGTTGGTCGCTGCATTTGAAGGCAAATCCAAATTTCGAGCGAGCGAAGTGAGGACTTCTGCTTTAGTGATGGACTGGTTAGGGCGAAACTCTCCGTTTTCATAGCCTCTCATAAACCCCATTTCATAGGCTTCCTCAATGGCCGGAGCAGCCCAATAGCCTTGTGGAACATCTTGATACACGCTGCCGCTTTCTATTTGTCGCTCTTGAGGCTGAGAAAAAGCCTTTTGAAGAATCGCTGCAAATTCGTCACGGCTGACAGGTTGCTCAGGGCGATAGGTATTGTCAGGATAGCCTGTGACAATATCGCGCTTTGCTAAAGCTTGAATGAACGGCTGTCCCCAATAGCTTTGGGTGTCGGGAAAGCTGGTGCTTTGAGCAGAAGCCGCACTTGAAATAAAGGAAGGTAGCGTTACTCCTGCCACAAGCCCAGCCATCAGAACTGTAGCGCGAATAGCAAAAGGGTGAAAAAGCATGGTCTTTTATTATTTCCTTAATTGTTGTTCACAGGCATCACTTAGTTAGAACAGGTTATACGTACCGTTAAATGCCTATCCCATATACCAATTAAGCAATGCTTACTGCTTTCAAAAATAGTAGTTGATCGGTTTCACTGCGTGTATCGCAAGATGTAGATCTCGATGAAGAATAGCAAAAAAGTGGCAGTAACAAACATTTCAAGTTTTCTAGGTTAGTTCTCTGTCGAACAATTTTGCTGGAGAAAGGGCGTTAGACCCCGTCCATCTTGGAATCAGTAGTTTTGAAAAAACGTCATTAGCGCTATCAATAAACTTGGATGGCTGAGAATTGAAATGTTCCCAGTGAATGTGGAGAGATGGGCGCAAAGCGCAAAGCAACTGAGACCGCTAGCGTTGAGTGCAGAGCATCCGCGCAGTTGAGAACGACTGATGGCGCTGTATGAAATCTGTGGTGGGAAGAATGCCAGCCAAGTCGGTCGCGCGAGTCAGCGTAATCCGCAAACGGTCATGGAGGGGGTGCATCGCGACAACGATGAAGGCTCTTATCCTGCCGCGCTGGACACTGAAGCGTTTAGTGGCTGGGGTGAAGACGACGTTTGAGATTGAATGCTGTCGTGAGACCTTGCGTAAAGTCCTCAAACAGCTGGGCTTTTCCTGGAAGCAAGCCCCCAAGCTGTTGAACAAAGCAAACTCCAAAAAGCGAGCTGCCTTTCTGAAACGCTGGAAGGCTTGCTCGACGATGCCCTGCATCAAAGGTGTCTGCTGGTCTATATCGATGAAGCGCATATTCACCTCGATACCGATGAGGGCTATAGCTGGTCGATTAAAAGGGAACGATTTTGGGTCTCTTCGAGTTCTCCTGGCTTGAAGAAAGTCTCTTTCTACGGCCTCTATTTGGGTGTGGTTCAAAAAAGGCCGATGTTGGGTAACACTCGCAGCATAAATCAGACCATCGTTGTTGATGGTCTATCCTACTGATTTCACCAATTCCTACGCTCTTTGGAAGCGCTCAAAGCCCAGCAGCTCCAACCAATGTGGATGAGGCTGGCCCGTCAGCAATTGCTTCGGGCTTTTGCCCACCCGTTCTGGCACCCGAGACCTCAGAAAGCAGCGGTGGTTCAAGAAAAATTGCAGCGTGCTCAGGTAGGCATCGCCAAGGCTCCGACGCAGAAAAAAGTAATTGCGTAGCCGTGAGTTAAGATTCTCGACCAGTGAACTGGCTCTCGGCGTCGCTTTGAGCGCCTCCCCCACCGCTTCCATCAGTCCGTAAAACTTGCTAGAGAGCTGGCTATGTAGCTGATTCCATCGCTCCCAGTAGGCATCGGAAGTCGGCGGTTTTCGGTGCAGTAAGCAGACC
>JBGTIK010000215.1:0-2466 GCA_041745715.1 Phormidesmis sp. | reverse complement strand
GTAGTGCTGCATGTACATCGGCAGGATCACCACCGGATATTCTGAGCCCTGGCTTTTATGGATCGTCACTGCCCAAGCCAGCGTAATCTCATTTTAGCTAGCGTACATTGAATGCAAGGCGCATATGACTGAAAACGCTTCAACCCTATTGCCACCGCTGCTGTAAGTCCTGAGAGGCTTGCTGCACCTTCTCTTCCCCGCGTGCCATCGCTGATTCATAGTGAGCTTTCATGCCTTAGCCAAAGCCATCGGCCTCAACATGACGAATTAGAGACTGCATAATCGGTAGGGCAATGCCGACGCCGAATAGTACGTTGAACCTAGCCACCACAGCAGGCGCTGAGAGCACAATGACCACTTCAGGAAACAGTGCCATCACCGCAATGAAGACAACAAAAAAGATAGGTGTCGCAATTCCTGCGCTGATTGCTGCATCCGTAATTTTGCCTCGGAACTCGTCTACGGTGATCTCACCTCGGTGAAGATCGAGCGTATAGGCCAGCGCCGTAACCAATGCCTGCGTCAGTACAGCGGTTCCGGTAGCAGTGACGCCGAGCTTAGCAACAGTCGCTGAATTCTTTAGGATTAGAGTCTATGGCATTGTAGAAGCGGATATAGAGCTGCTCGGAGCCGCTGATGTTTCTAGCCCCCCGGCGGATATTATCCGTGCCAACTTCCCACAGAATATTTTTGGCCTCATTGCTGCCGCCTTTAGAGTGCGGATGAATGTGGCTACCGTGTTTATCCGATAGGAACACGCGCAGATCCCATTCACTTGCGCCCAGTTTGGACGGGCCTGGAATTTTGTCGAATAGACCCATGACATCAGCATTTGTGCGGGGTGCATCGCCCAAGCGAGTGCCTGCTGTTTGCAGTCGACGGGCCAGCTTTGGCATTTCTTCGGCCAAGGCTTGAGCAGTGCGCGGTAAATCTTTGAGGGCGTTGGCTACGACCATCCCGGAAGTGCCAAGCCCGGCAAGTTCTTCTTGCCAGTCAGCCATCGCCTTGGCTGTTGCGTTGAGCGTTTGCTGAGATTGGTTATAGGCTCTCTCTTGGAAATTTTTCAGATTTTCTGTGCCGAATGCAATCAGGTCTTGAAAGGGTTGCTGGGCGCTTTCCGCTGTTGTCTTTTCTTCGGTTGTATCTACTAGCTCGTGAGATTGCTCTGAAAAGTTCATTGACTGGTGTAACCCTGAGCGGGTCGAAAGAGAATTGGATAGAACGCTGCTCTATCGATAGTCTGCTTCTAGTAGCCCGTTATTTAGGGCTCAATGCTAACTGCTTCGTTGAGACTTTGCAGAACTATGAACCTTCTCTGCGTTAGTGCGAGAATTTCCGTAATGGCTATCCTCTGCTAGCTTTCGCCTCTACCAGTTTTCAATGGTATATCAGTATATGTTGGTCTAAACCCAGAACTGTATGTGCTTCGCTGTTAGCCCCTGCGCAGTAAGTTACGTATGGGGTAGCATGTTTGTATTGCGTGAAGGCGTAAATCAATGCAAACCTTAAGCAGACAGTACACATTGGCGGAGTATCGCAGCTTGGAAGAGGCTGCGCAAGTGCGTCATGAGTATCACGATGGAGCGATTGTCGAAATGACGGGCGGAACGCTAGAGCATAGTGCGATCGCTGGCAACCTCTATATGCTGCTAAGAGAAGCGCTCAGAAAAACGCCTTTTAAGCCGTTCAATAGCGATTTGCGGGTTTGGGTTCCTGCCTATCGTAAAGGCATTTATCCAGATGTCATGGTGATTGAAGGCGAACCTGAGTTCAACGATAACCGGCGTGATGAGATTCTAAATCCTACGCTGATAGTGGAAGTGCTCTCGCGTTCAACAGAAGCCTACGACCGAGGTGATAAGTTTAAATGCTATCGTTCAATTCCCAGTTTTTGTGAATATCTGCTAGTCAACCAGTATCAGCCTTGGATCGATCACTATGTAAAAGCAGAGAACGGCGACTGGCGACTGCGCGCTTACGAGGATATAGGCGCGACTATTGCCCTTGCCACAGCCGATACGCAACTGAATTTAGCCGATGTCTACGAAGATATTGTTTTTGCAGAAAAGCGGCTGTAGATGTCTGCAACGGCTTTTCCCATCTTTGTCCACGCCAACATTTGATCGCCAGTAAGCGTCAGCTCTAAATTAGCAAGCACAGGAAAGTGTTGATCGCTCTGGTATTGGTTTTGGATGATGTGGCCGTTGATATATTAGACTTAATCGGAAATAGGTCGCTAAAATAGAGTAAAGGATTATCGAGAGGCAGGTTGTTCGATGAAAGTGAACTATGCAGAGCTAAAGAATAGACCCCGCATCCTGCAAAGCCTGACCGGGTTAAACTCAAGTGAGTTTGAAGCGCTGCTGCCAAGTTTTGGTGCGGGGTGGGCAAGCTTTGAGGCCGATACCTTTGAGCGCGAAGACCGCCAGCGGGCCAGAGGAGCAGGCCGCAAAGCGGAATTGGCGC
>JBGTIK010000214.1:0-9236 GCA_041745715.1 Phormidesmis sp. | reverse complement strand
AAAATTCTCAATTAAGGTTAACTATTGAGAACCATGCTAGAAAAAATGGCTGTGATTCTTATTGCTTCGTTTAAATACCCAATGTGCCAATTGGAAGTGCGGAATGTCGGTTCTATCTAACCTGCGATCGCCAACCCAAACAAAACAGAGAAACCTATCAAGCGATCGCATCCATCCACCTCAACCTGTATTTCGCATTCCAGCCGCGACTCCATTGATCGTCAACAAAGCGCCACGCAACAGTTCGCCTTTGCTGTAGCGCGATCGCACTCTACCCGTCACCGCATCATTGCCATACTCTCTCAGCCGTTTCAACAGCGCTACCTGCAAAAAACTCAGCGGCACAATCGAGCCATTTCTAAGCTGCACAGAGCGCTGCAAACTCGGATCGCCATCTAATAGATTTGTGTGATTGGTAATATCAAGCACCACCTCACGAGTGAGATAAAATTCATTCGCAATTTGATCAAACATGGCCTGAAAATCTTCACGCTTATCAGGGCTGCTGAGTTGACTCACATAGTGCTGTGCAATCTGTAAATCTACCTTTGCTAAGGTCATTTCTACCTTAGAAATCACCATTTTAAAGAAAGGCCACTTCGTGTAAAAGTAGCGCAGCATCTCTAAATGCTCAGACTGATTTTCATCAATAAATTCTTTTAGAGCAGTGCCAACACCGTACCAAGAGGGCAGCAAAAAGCGTGTCTGCGTCCAGCTAAACACCCACGGAATCGCCCGCAGCCCGTCCAAACTGCGCTTGCCCTTGCGACGCGCCGGACGAGAGCTAATTTGCAATTGAGAAATCTCTTGTACCGGCGTCACCTGATGGAAAAATTCCACCAGATCAGGCTGCTCATAAATCAACGCCCGATAATGCTGACGGGAGCGTGCACTCAGGCACTCCATAATCTCATTCCAAGGCTCAATACTGTCAAAGCTGCTGCCCAGCACGCTACCCTGAATAACGGCGGTTGTTACCGTTTCAAGATTGTATAAAGCTAGATCCGGCAGGTTGTATTTAGAGGCCAACACTTCTCCCTGCTCGGTAATCTTAATGCGCCCGTCCACACTGCGACCGGGCTGCGCCAAAATTGCTTCATAGGCAGGCCCGCCGCCTCGACCAACCGATCCACCGCGACCGTGGAAAATGCGCAGAGCCACGTTGTACTCATCAGCGATCGCCTGCAAGGCCTGCTGCGCTTTATGAATCTCCCAATTGCTGCTAAGAAATCCCGAATCTTTATTGCTGTCTGAATAGCCCAGCATCACTTCTTGCAAAGCCGTTTCAGCCGCTTCCGGGTTGGTTTTGGCCGCCGCCATCGCCGCATACCCGCCCTGTAGCATTGAGCGATACAAAGGCAGTTCCCATAGCTGACGCATCACGTCCGGGGCGCGCCGCAAATCTTCAACGGTTTCAAATAAAGGCACTATTTTAAGCGCCCCGATACCAGTCGCCGGATCATACAGCCCTGCTTCTTTGGCCAAGAGCGCCACTTCTAGCAAATCGCTAGCCGTGTGGCTCATGCTAATGATGTAGCTCTGGCAAATGCTAGGGCCAAATTCTTGATGAAGCCTGCGCACCATGCGGAAAGTGGCAATAATTTCAGTTGCTCTTTCAGAAAACGGCAGCTCGCCCGGAATCAGCGGTCGGCGGGTGCAGAGCTCTCCGATTAGCCAAGCATTTTTCTCTTCTTCACTCAGCTCGTTGTAGGGTTTATCGAGTACACCCAGATACTCTGTGACTTCGTTAATGGTTTCAGAATGCTGCGTGCTTTCTTGACGAATGTCGAGCTGAGCGAGGTTAAACCCGTAAATTTCAACCTGGCAAATCAGCTCTTCGAGATCTTGACAGACCAAGCCTGTTTCTTTGAGATTGCTTTGAATGAGCTGAAGTTCAGCGAGAAAATCGTCGCCAGATCGATAGATCCGTCCGCCAGCCACATGGCTATCTAGATTGATTTCCTGCGCTTGTAAATATTCGCCGTGAATGAGCTTTTGCGATCGCACCAACGTATTCTTCAGCCGATGTTCAATGTAGGCCAGCTTTAGCCGGTAAGGCTCTTGCCGGTAGCGAATCGCCAGTTCATCATAGATCTCCGGCATCTGCGTTTGATCTTGTTCTAAAGATTCCAGCAGATCGGGCAGGACTTCGCTCCAGTGCAGCGAAAGGCTCAACAGGTGAGTCAGCTTGCCGATAGAATCAATGTATTTGCCAACGACCATATTGCGCTGGAAGTTAGCAGTTTTCCAAGTGATTTGCGGGGTCACAGAAGGGTTGCCATCGCGATCGCTGCCTACCCAAGAGCCAAACCGACAAAAGTTCTGACGAGGCGGATTGAGGTTGGGGAAAGTGCCCGCCAAAGCCCGACAAATCCGCTGATGCAACTGCGGAATCGTGTCAAAGAGCACCACATCAAAATAGTGCAGGGTAAAATCGACCTCATCGAGCACCGAAGGCTTGAACTGATGCAACTCATCGGTACGCCACCACAGCCGAATTTCCTCCACGAGCTGAGCCTGAAGCGCCTTTATTTCCCAGGATGAATCTAGACCTAGACCACGGGCACTGTCTTCTTCGCGATCTAGCTGGCGCAAAATAGCCGAAATTCGCCGCTGCTTATCGCGAATGGTGTGCCGCACAATTTCAGTCGGGTGGGCAGTAAAGACTAGGCGCACATCTAGCTGATCGAGCAAGCGCTGGATCATCTTGGGCGGTACATTCAGCCGCTTGAGATGGGGAAATAGCCAATAAAAGGTGCCAACATCGCGGCCCGCTTCAGCCGCCGCTGAGGAAGCATGGCTAGCCGCCGAGCCAGAACTCACATCCGGGCTTGAATGCCGAGGGTCACGGCCATTATTTTTTTCAGCAGAGGCTAGCGCCGCGTCTTCATAAGCGGCTCGATACTGCTGCTGCTGCCCGCGCTGCTCATAATGCTGCTCAACAATATTAATCAGCTGAAAGTAAAGCGCAAAGGCCCGCGCCATTTTAATCGCATCGCTCAGTTCTAGCTCTTCAATGAGCCGAAGCACGGGCGATGCATCAGCGGCATTGGCCTGACCATCCGGGGCACAAAGCATTCGCAGACGAGTCAACAGAGCCACTAGAGTAGAGCCACATTCTTCTTCTAAGACGGCTGCCCAAGTTTCTTCTACGCGTTTGAGCCGGTGACGCAGCAGCCAGTCGTGAGTGGCCACTGCGGGAATGACTTCAACGTCCGATACATCTAATACATCTGTCAGCGTCGTTGGCATAGTACCTGTTAGATAGGGGCCTTGGGCAGAATGGCCTGGAAGTGAATGAGTCAAGCGAATGCAACTTACTCTACTGCACTTGTTAAATAACGCCAATTGGCAAGCTAGATGGCAATCATTCAGGCGCGATCGCTCGCAATAATTGTAGGAGTTTTAGGGACTGTGCGAGATCTTTACCCTCAATCCTCTTTCCATCAGCGTTTGTCTTTGCGGGCCTATTCTATTCGCCGATTCAACTCCCCTTTTGTATTTGTTCATACCTTTAGAGCATCTGTATTATTCGTAACAAATGCTCACTGTTGCTAGTTTGATGCTAGTTTTTAGGGCTCAAGCAGCGGCAAAATGGGAAGGCGATCACCGCGAAACAGCTCTTCACTGGCCTCACCTAGCTCACTCAGAGCCCCCGTCAAAGCGCGCTCTAGGAGCAGCAAACTCAGCAGCGGCACAGCTGTCAGACAGACCGTAAAATCCACCGCTAACGGCAGCGCCCTGGGCAGATCCAGCGGAGATAGTACAGTGGGTTCGCGAAAAGATTGCATAAGAATTTCCTTCCGTTAGAAGTTTGTAGAGGTTTGCAAATGCTGTTCTGAGGCTTTAGGAATATAGTTTTACAGCGGATACGTACGTAGTAGCAGAGCTTGACGCGTTGAAAGTTTACCGAACGATCACATAAAATTTACTCGTGCAAAATGCTCAGCAGTGACCTAGAATGCAGCGAGCATGTTGGCACTCTACCAGCGTAGCGCTCTGTATCCGTTTGGGTTTCTTCAGATTTCGGTTTCTTGGGGCCTTTCTTTAGGCTTGATTCATTTGGCTCTTACAATTAATAAGCTAACGCTCAATGTAATTAGGCTAAGGCTCAATTAAACGCTAGGGGCGAGCATCTGTGAAGCTGAGGTTTGTTCTCTATAGCTACGTATGTTAGGTCATCTTCCGGAAACACCCACTCACGCCAATCCGGCGACATTGCTCCCGTGGCTCAAGGCAACGCTCTTGGGGTCGGACATGGGCTCAATCCCTGAACTTCACCTGAAGCTTAGGGGCAATATTTTGCATGTTTTGTGCGAGTTCAGCCAAAATGGGCCAAATCATGCGAATCTATCGGCGCTATCTGCATCAGCGCCTGCTCAAACCGAAGTGCTATTGCGGTTAGTGCGATCGCTCATGGAGCCTGACATCAAGGCCCGATTCGACCGTCAGTTTCCCCAGATTCACCAGGTTTATGTGTACAGCCGTCTAGCGTCTGAGGCTAAGCCGGTTTGGAGTGCGCCAATCTACCTCAATCGGTTGGAACAGCACCTTGAGCGCCTGATTGAGCGAAGCTGTGATCAGCCAGCGGCGACTACTTCACCGGCTTCATCTGAAGTCATTCACTCATCCGATCTATCCATTGAGCAGCCCTTAGAAGTCCTGGAAGTCCCGGAAGTCCCGGAAGCCTCGGAAGTTCCAGAAGCCCTAGAGGTTTCGGCAGTCCCAGAAACTTCAAATCTTCAAAGGGCGCGTCAGGGTGATTCAGAGGCGATCGCTCAATACCTCAGTGAAGCCCTCAGCGCCCTCAATGTTGGCGTCAAAGTCAACGCCCGCGTAGTTCCTGGCAAAGCCCGTCGGGCTCAGGCCATTCCTAATGCCGAGAGTGAACAAGATCTAGTTTCGCGGCTATGGGTGTTTTGTGAAGCTAGCTACAGTCCAGATCCGCTGCTGATTGCCGAACCAATTGCCGCACGGCTCAGACGGCTGCACCTACAGCAATTTCAAGATGCCGTCATCACCATTCAAGTGACTGGTGAAACGGCTTCTGACTGGCGGCTACGCGTCGATTTGACGCCGCCTGATATCATGCTGCGCGAATGGGCCAAATGGGGCGACTTACCGGCGATTTCTCGACTAGCCAATCAAATTTCTCAGCCCTACGGCCTCAAGCTGATTGCTGAAGTCAAAAAAGAGACCCTGCATCTAATTAGCTATCCGTTAAAATCTGGCAGTGACGAGTCAGGCAAACAGGATGCTGACGGCCGCGACTCTAGCAAAGCCCAGATTGATATCGAAGCGCTCGTGAGTGCCCTCTCTCAACAGTTGCGCGCTATAGCGCCCCAGGGTATACAGCGCGCCATGATCTACGGCCCTTCGACTGACGACATCAGCCCCGAATGGCTACGTGGCCTCGATTTGCCTGCCGCTCAGCAGCTCGACTTGGCACCCTCAGCCGCCGCTCTCGCCGCTCAAGGGAACCTTCCAGCGCTCGTCTACAGCCTGACTAGAGCCCTCAACCCAGATATTAAAGAGCAGCTAGCAACCGGCGGCATTCGCGTCCAGCTGCTGCTCAAAGACGATCTCATGTATGTCATGGCCGACGGGCCGGTGTGCCCACCCAAGCACGCCATCGTACCGTTAGTCGCACAGACGCTGGCCCCGCTCAAAGCCACTAATGCCGAAGCATCTGAACCGGCCTTGAAACTAGAAGGGCTACGGCTCTATGGCCGTCGGGCTGGGCAAAAACAACCGATTTGGACGCACGGCCACGACTACACGCCGCGTCAGCGCCTAGTCCCTGAGGCCAAGCCAAAATTTGCCGCCTCAGAAGCTTACATCGGTGAGCTTATTACCCCAATCAGCGAACAGAGCTTAACTGCCGATCTAGAGAGAACTGCTGAAGCGGAGACGGATGTCAAGTTGGGGGCGCTGCTGCTACGAGCTTTGCAGTATGTCATGCTCAAAAGCCAAGTTTTTGTGCTCGCAGAAGTTGATGAAAACCTGCCCTCACAGATCTCATCTAATCCACTCTCTGCCCATTTGCCGAGAGCATTTCAAATTAAAGGCGGCAAAATGGCGCTGCTTTGGGGCGCATTGGGCTTGCTCTTGGCCGTACACATAGACTTTCTGGTTGGCAAAGCCCTTCAGCAGGCCGCGCAGCCGCTGAATCGAACCGATGTTCTCGCTCAATCAGACGCTCAAGCAACTGGGATGGAGCCGATTAAGCCCAATCGTTATCAAGATGATTTAGATCGCTTGAACTGGGGTAAAGGAGAATCCCTGACAGGGTCTGCGCCAGCAACCGATGACAGTGACTTGGTAGAGAGCAGCGATCGCTTTGACAGCGATGACTTTACCGCTTCGGCCATTGACGACGGGGCGCTGATTTACAGCCCTCAGCAGGATATGGTTTCAACCACGACGCTGCTAGCGGATTCTACCCTGCCGTCATTTCGCTCTCAGCAGCTCGATGAAAAGCTTGCTCTCTATCGACAGCAGGTAGCTCGTTCGGGCCCGCCGGATGTGCTAGTCATTGGCAGCTCTAGGGCTTTGCGCGGCGTCGATCCAGCGGCGCTGCGCAAAGCCTTGGCCCAGTCAGGGCACGAAGGATTGAGCGTATTTAATTTTGGCGTCAACGGCGCAACTGCTCAGGTGGTGGATTTGATTGTGCGGCGGCTGATTGCGCCGGATCAACTTCCCCAAATTATCGTCTGGGCGGACGGTGCGCGTGCGTTTAATAGCGGCAGAGTTGATGTGACCTTTAATGCGATCGCCACTTCAGACGGCTACGAGCAGCTCCAAGCCAATAGCTCGGCAGCAGGCGGCGGCATTGAAGCTTTAGTGAACGGCGGCCTAGCGACTCAACTCACTAATAGCGCCAAACAAATTGACCGGCAGCTCAGCGACCTGTTGGGCCAAGTCTCGGCGGGCTATAGCTACCGAGATCAAATTCGAGCAACAATGGGACGAAGCTATAGCGCTATAGCGCCCAGCTTTACGACTGCCGACGACCCTATCAACGATTTAGCCGGAGATACGCCAACGGAGCTACCCACCGAAACAAGTCTGATTGATCTCGACGGGTTCTTACCATTATCTATTCGCTTCAATCCCGCCACTTACTACCAGGATCATGCGCGGGTCGCCGGCGATTACGATGGCGACTACAAAGCCTTTCAGCTGGTGGGCAAGCAGACCGCCGCCCTTGACAGCCTGGTACAGTTCACAGCGCAAAAACAAATTCCCTTAGTCTTCATCAATACGCCGCTGACCGATGAATATCTCGATAGCTATCGCACCCGCTCTGAAACCGAATTTTTGCAATATATGGTGACGCAAGCCGAGCGCACACCGGTCATGCTCTTTCGGAACCTAGGACAGCTATGGCCCCAAAACTATGACTACTTCTCTGATCCGAGCCATCTCAATCGCTACGGCGCGTATCAAGTTTCTCAGAGACTAGCGCAAGATCCACTCATTCCGTGGCCGCAGGCTTTGCCACCCGAAGAAAAACAAGTAGAAAAATAAGCAAAAAAAATAATATGCTTCAGCCGTCTATTCTCTACGGTTTGTTTTTATTGAACGTGATGCTGCTCTACTGGGCGCTGCCCAATAGGTCAGCCAAACTCTGGGTGATACTGGTGAGCAGCCTAGGGTTCTATGCCTCTTTACAAGCGCAGTATGTGCCGCTAATGCTGGTGCTCGTGGGGCTTAATTTTGCGATTGGCAAAGCCCTCGGCGCACCGCTGGACTGGCGCATTCCCAACGAGGCTTGGCAGTATGCAGAAGCCGACTGGGAGCAAAGGCGCAAACGGCTGCTGGGGCTCGGCATTGTTTTGAATGTCTTGCTGTTGCTCGGCTTTAAATACCTATCGCCGCTATTGTTGGTGGCGTTTCCTCAGGTGGTAGATAGCCCAACTGAAGTTTGGATGCCGCTGGGGCTGAGCTTTTTTACCTTTGAGTGTATTGCTTACTTAGTCGATGTCTACCGAGGGTCGCCAGCGAGCGATCGCCTGCTAGAATTTGCCGCCTACAAACTGTTTTTCCCCAAGCTCATTTCTGGGCCCATCACCCGGTTTCACAGCTTCACCAGTCAGCTCAAACGCCCCACCTTTCCCAACCCTGCGCAGCGAGCAGAAGGACTATGGCTGATCGCGATCGGCGCAGTCAAAAAGCTATTAATTGCTGATCGCATTGGCCTACTGGTGAACCTCAGTGCCGATAGTTTGCCTCGTGCGGGCAGCGGCGACATCTGGCTCTTAGCCGTAGCCTATGGCCTACAGCTCTACTTCGACTTTAGCGGCTATGTCGATATGGCCAGAGGCAGCGCCCTTTTGCTCGGCATTCACCTACCGCAAAACTTCAACTTTCCTTACTTCGCTATCAGCATCGCTGACTTTTGGCGGCGATGGCATATCACCCTAGGCCACTGGCTGCGCAACTACCTTTACTTTCCCTTAGGCGGATCGAGGCGCGGGCTGGTGCGCACCTGTCTCAATCTAATGATCATTATGCTAATTGCAGGGGTTTGGCACGGCGATCGCTGGGGCTTTATCCTCTGGGGCGCGATTCATGGCATAGCGCTGATAATTCACCGGCTCAGCGTGGCGCTTTCAGAGCGCTCCAGATTCGTCGAAGCCTTCTGGGCTAGTCTTCCAGGCAGCATTGCGGCTTGGGCACTCACCCAGATCACCGTCTTCTCAAGCTGGATTTTCTTCCGCCTGCCCAACATTAATGACGCCAGCCTAGCCATTCGTCATTTATTCGGTCATGCTGCCGATGTACAGTTCGCCCAAAAGGTTTACATCGAATCCTTCAGTCTCAGCCGCCCCCAGATCTCCCTGCTACTAGCAAGTATTTTGGCCTGCATGGGCCTCGCATACGCCATCCAACGAGGGCTTAAGCTTCAAATCAGCTGGCCGATTAAAGTCTTTCTGCTGCCGGTCTGCTTCTATCTCGCCTGGGTACTAGCACCTTCAGAAGCCTCTCCCTACATCTACTTCGATTTCTAGCTTTGATTTTCCGGCTTCGTTTTTTTGGCCAATGCCGAATTAATTGTTAAATTGTTAAGGAAATCGTCTTTCTTTACATACTCCCCACATTCCGCCCTTTGAAGTGTCACACTCAGGTATTAATGATAGAGCCCTGTTTTGGAAAGACTTTCATGGCTTAGCAGTTCAAATGAACTAAGTCATAAAAATTCTCAATTAAGGTTAACTATTGAGAACCATGCT
>JBGTIK010000213.1:0-9109 GCA_041745715.1 Phormidesmis sp. | reverse complement strand
CTCACAGGACTCCGGCGGATATCGCTTTTGACCTTTGCCTTCGTGACCCGGCTGAGCACCCCGCTTGCGACCGCTTTTTGGCGGTGCCTTAAATCCTTTGAACTTGTCTGCTGACGGTGGTTGTGATGAATTCTTGCTGTTCCGCTTGAGCTGTTCTCTTAGACCCTCATTTTCCTGCCTAAGACGCTCGTTCTCCGCTCTGAGCCCGCGATTCTCCTCTTTTAGAGTCTCGAACTGTTTCTCCAAATCGTCAATTCTACTCAACAGACTCTCCACCAATGCTTTGATGCTTGGCGGTGTCTTTTCCCAGTCTGATTCACTTACCTCGGGGCTCAGTCGAACAGATGACGCTTTCATTCGCTTAATCTAACAGCTTTTCTTGCCGATTCTTCGCCACACAACTTACATACCCCCTGAATCCTTACGAATTTGGAGGTGCGGCCCGGTGAGGTGTATGGCCTCATTGGCCCCAACGGCGCGGGTAAAACGACGCTGATTCGGCTGCTGGCAATGGCGTCTTCACCGACCGTGGGCGACATCTATATTGACGGTCAGCCGCTGCTTCGGGGTCAGCCGAATGCTGATATTAAGCGCCGGATTGGCTACTTGCCAGATGACTTTCCGCTCTATGACGATTTGAGCGTGCAGGACTATTTGGAATATTTTGGCCAGCTTTATTACCTCAAGCCAGCGCAGCTTAATTTGCGAGTAACGGAAGTGCTGGCGTTAGTGAGCTTAGAAAATAAGCGCCATAGCGTGATCAGCACTTTGTCGCGAGGGATGAAGCAGCGGCTGAGCTTGGCTAGAACGGTCATTCATCAGCCCCGGCTGTTGCTTTTAGATGAACCGGTTTCGGGGCTCGATCCGATCGCTCGCATTGAGTATTGTGAAACAATTAAGCTGCTGCAAAAGCAGGGAATGACAATTTTAATCTCGTCGCATATTCTCAGCGATTTGGAAGACTTTTGTACGACGATTGGCATCATGGAGCAGGGCCGACTGGTCGAAAGTGGTCAGTTGCAGTCACTGTATCGGCGCGAAGGGCAGCAGCTATTGATTGCTGTTCTAGACAATGACAACCGCAATCATGAGGCTGCGTCGCTGGAGATATATTTGCAAGAACATCCTTTAGTCAGTGGCTATGAGCGCCTTGAGGACGTGCGTTCTGGTGGGGCTAGCAAGCTGAGCGTGACGTTTACAGGCACTGAGGCTGAGGCGGCGGATCTGCTGCGAATGTTGGTGACAGAAGGGATTCGAGTCAGTGAATTTCACTATACGCAAGAGACGCTAGAAGATATTTTTGTGCGCTTGGGGTATCGGCGTACGTCTTAACAAAGGTTTTCTTCTGTCTTGATCAGAATCTTCTTTAACTAAACTCTTTTTTTGTGATGTTATGGCTAATTGGATTGAACAACTAGGCTCAAGCAATCCTCAGTTTCTGCGAGAATGTCGAGGGCGGCTGAAGCCTCGTAGCGTGATGGCAGCTGTTGGACTGTCTTTGATCTTTCAGTTTCTGCTGTATATTTCAATGGCAGAAGTTGGTGCAGCTATTGACGTATCGGATCAGCTCAATATTTGTCGATCTTTGACTTTTGCCATTCCCTATGGCCTATTTGTCTTAGGCGGATACTACTTGGTGGATGATTTAGCTAAAGAAGAAAAAAGCGGTACGCTGAACTTTATTCGGCTCAGTCCACGTCCGGCCTTTGAAATTTTGCTCGGTAAGCTGCTGGGAGTGCCTTTGTTGCCGGTTATTTTGATTGCGATCGCAATGCCTCTACACATCATTTCTGGCTTGCTAGGTGGCGTTTCACCGCAGTGGTTGCTAAGCTATTACCTGTTGATTGCGGCTGGCAGCGCGTTTGTTTTTTCGTTAGCGCTGTTGTTTGGTATTGTCGGTAGCCATTCCCCTCTGGGTAAGCAGCAGGCGCTGAGTGCTGTAGGATTTGCGGGGCTGGCTTTAATTATGGTTGCGCCCGCTTTTATGACCTGGAACTCTTTTGTCACTTGGCGCGCTTTTGGGTCTGCTGCGCCAGTCTTTGATGAATATATCGCTGCTGTTTCGCCGATAGAGTGGCTGTATTTGCCGATCGCTGCCAATGGATTAGTCGCGCATTTGTTTATGATTGGTAACTTGGTGATAGCAACGCTGCTGGTGTGGCGAATTCTGTTGCGGAAGTTTCGGGTGCCTCAAGCAACGCTGGTGAGTAAGCGCTTAAGCTATATCGGTGTGTTTTATTTAAACGTATTGACCTGGGGCTTTTTTCAGAGCGGCGAACTGTCGGCTGAGGGTAGCTTAGTCGGCGCGGTGTTTTTGCTGGTACTGAATGCCTTTGTGTTTTTAGGATTGATATTTGCGATCGCCCCTTCGCGCCAACTGCTGCTCGACTGGCTACGCTACCGAAAGCACAGTCTATTTGACTGGATCTGGCATGACAGCAGTCCATCGGTATTGGCGATGGCGATTAATGTGGCTATAGCCGCTGGCCTGATCGTTCCCTGGCTGCTGATTTCAGACAAAGGCAGCCCTAATGTGCTGTTGCCACTGCCGATTTTGTTAGCGACGCTAAGCATCGGTACGAATGTGCTGATTTACACGACACTGGTGCAGATTATTTTTAGTATGCGGCTGCGATCGCCGTTCATTTGGGCCGTAGGCATCGCCGCTACGGTGGCGTTTGTCCCGCTGACCGTTCTCTCCATTCTTACCAATGGCGGTAGCGATAGATCGGCGTTGATGATTGCGGTTTGGACATTTTTGGGCTTACCGTTTTGGCAGACTTCTGAGTTAGGCAGTGCGTCTACAGGTATTTTCATCGGCTGGCTCATGCAGTTTGTTGTGCTGCTACTGTTACTGACCCGTTTGGCCCGCAATCTCAAGCAAATTTCAGCGCACAAGCCGACCGCATTAACGCCTTCAGCTAGCTGATAAGGCCGTAGATAGAGCCGCTAAAGGGCTCGGCTGATGATTTATAAGGACAACTTGAGAGATCATCGACGTTATTCAATCGTTGAAGATGTCTAGCTGTTCCTCAGGGTTTGCTGCCGTTTGAGCTTGTGCTTCGGGCACAGCATCTTCTCTGGATTTTTGTTTCGCGCTAGCCTGATTGCCGCCGTTTTTTTTGCTGATTTGGCTATTGCGATGGGGTTCTCTTAAGCCGACGGCAATCGTGCTATTTTGCTCAATTTGGCTCATGACCTGCTTGGCTCGGCTAATGACCGAAGGTGGCAATCCCGCTAAGCGACCGGCCTCAATGCCGTAAGACTTATCAGCTCCACCGGGCCGCACTTGGTGTAAGAAGATAATCTGATCAGGCAGTTCTTTAACGGTGACCTGATAGTTTTCTACATTCGAGAGAATAGAGGCCAGCTCATTCAATTCGTGATAGTGCGTCGCAAAAATGGTGCGGGCGCGAATTTCGGTGGCCAAATGTTCGGCAACGGCCCAGGCAATTGAGAGGCCGTCAAAGGTGGCGGTGCCGCGACCAATTTCATCGAGCAAAACTAAGGATTGGGGGGTAGCGTGGTTGAGAATATTGGCGGTTTCGTTCATTTCGACCATGAAGGTGGATTGACCCGTGGCCAGATCATCGACTGCGCCGACGCGGGTGAAGATGCGATCGCACACTCCCAACGTCGCCGATTTACTCGGCACGAAGCTCCCTACCTGTGCCATCAGCTGAATGAGCCCCACCTGCCGTAAATAACAGCTTTTGCCGCTAGCATTCGGCCCAGTAAGAATAATCAGATCGGGCGTGAGGCGCTCAGGATCACAATCACTGCTGACGCTACCTAGTCCGGTGTCATTCGGGACAAAAAAGCCTGCGGGTAAAGACTGCTCCACCACCGGATGACGACCATCTTCAATAAAAACGGGCCGACCGCTGACCATTTTAGGGCGGCTGTAGCCTTGGTAAATAGCGACTTCTGCTAGCGCTGCGAGTACATCGGCAGCAGCCACGGCGGCGGCGACTTGGCGAATCAAGCTGACCTGCTCACTGACCTGCTCACGCAGACGCACAAAAATCGCATATTCGAGGTCTTGAATCTTGCCTTGAGTAGTCATCAAGCGGGCTTCGCACTGCTTGAGATCGTCGGTGATATAGCGTTCTTCGTTGGTGAGGGTTTGTTTGCGGGTGTAGTCATCCGGAGCTTGGGCCGACTTGCTGCGAGAAATGCTGATGTAGTAGCCAAAGGCTTTGGTGTAGCCGACTTTGAGCGTAGAGATGCCGGTGCGCTCACGCTCGCTCATCTCCAAATTAGCGATCCATTGCTGATCGGCACTAATTTGAGCCCGGAGCTGATCGAGCTGCGGGTTGACGCCATCGCGAATCAGATTGCCTTCGTTTAAGTAAAGTGGTGGAGTTTCGACGAGGTGCGATCGCAGCACAGCCCCCAATTCTTCCAGCTCAGGTGGCACCCACTGTAGCTTGACTAAATACGGCGACGTGGCATGATCCATCAGGGCAGCAAGCTCCGGTAGCTTGGCAAATGAATCAGCAATCGCCACCAAATCTCGACCATTCGCCGTGCCTGATCCGGCCCTTCCGGCCAAGCGCTCTAAGTCATAAATCTGCTTGAGCAACTGCTGCAACTGCTGCCGTAAGCTACCATTTGTCACCAATTCGGCCACCGTGTCTTGCCGAGCTTCAATGCTAGGTAAGCTCAGCAGCGGTTGCAACAACCAGCGACGCAGGGCCCGCCCGCCCATCGCCGTCACCGTTTTATCTAAAGCCCAGAGTAAAGAGCCGTGATAAATGCCGTCTCGACAGGTTTGGGTGATTTCCAAGTTTCTTCGAGTTTGGTGATCGATTACCAAAAATTCACTCAGTGAATAGGTCGCGAGGGATTGCAGGGGCGCGATCGCTTCCTTTTGCGTATCTTCTAAATATTCCAACAAACCGCCCGCTGCTCGAATCGCTAAAGGCAAGTGAGCGCAGCCAAAGCCTTCGAGCGATCGCACCCGAAAACTCTCCAACAGCCGCTGCTGCGCTTCTGCCTTGGTAAACGGCGTCTGTGAGCGAAACGTGTAGCAAAACTGGCTCGGCAGGCAATCAGGCAACTGCGCAGATCGCTCTCCTGGCCGCAGCAAAGCCCCCAGATCCGGTGCATTGCTCGGCACCAAAATCTCCGCCGGTTGAAGCCGCATCAGCTCTTGGGCTAGATCACTTAATCCACTTGATTGCGTGCTGAGAAACTCTCCGGTCGAGACATCTGCGTAGGCTAAGCCCCAGTGTTCGCCAGCGATCGCGACCGCCGCCAAGAAGTTGTTGCAGCGGGCGCTGAGCATTCCCTCTTCTATCACTGTTCCGGGCGTGATAATGCGGGTCACTTCTCTTTTAACCAGGCCCACCGCCTGCGCTGGATCTTCTACCTGATCGCAAATCGCCACCGCATAGCCCTTCTCAACAAGCTGCGTACAGTAGCGCTCTAGAGCATGGTGAGGAATTCCGGAAAGCGGCACTCGGCCAATTGCTTTACCCGCATCTTTACTGGTGAGTACCAGCTCTAGCTCACGCGCAATCGTAATTGCATCTTGAAAAAATGTTTCAAAAAAATCTCCCACCCGATACATCAACAGTGCATATGGATGCTGATCTTTAATTTCGGCGTAGTGACGCATCATGGGCGTCATGGCCTCACGGCTGACCTCCCGGTAATCGGCGTAGCGCACCGTATGTTTGGCGAGTCGTTCAGGGATGCCGTAGTTTGGCTCAATTTGACTAGGTTGACTAGATTGATTGAGTTGATCAGGTTGAATCAAGGGCAGATCCGCAGCTTGGGAGGCAGTCATAGAGGCTGGTAATGAGGGCACTGCTTACAAGTTTAAGGGCTTGTGTATGAAGCGATCGCCGCACCGTGATGAGGAGATGAGCTTACCGAGCCGGGTGCCAGTGATCGATCCTTACGGCGGTCGGATTCAACATACGCTCAATAGACACTCAATAGATGCCGTGGCTATCAGCTTTTAGAATAGGCTTAAACTAGGTAATGCCCTCTGTTAGCTAAGCCCCGCGCTGATTGACTTTATATGCTCATCAACCATCGATATCAGGTGATTCGCACGTTAGGCGAAGGTGGCTTTGGCCATGCCTATTTGGCAGAAGACACGCAAATGCCTTCGAGCAGGCGATGTGTGATTAAGCAGCTCAAGCCAGTGGTGACGACGCCTGAAGTGTATCAAATCGTGCAGGAGCGGTTTCAGCGAGAGGCAGCGATTTTAGAAAAGCTAGGCGAAAATCATCAGCAGATTCCTCGGCTGTTTGCTTACTTTAGTGAGGGCCAACCGCCGGATAGAAAGTTTTCTTTGGTGCAGGAGTGGATTGAGGGCGAGACGCTAGAGGCTATCGTGGCCTCTAATGGCCCTTTGGGTGAAGCTCAGGTGCACTCGATTTTGTGTTCGCTTTTACCCGTCTTAGAATTTATTCATGGCCAAGGAATTATTCACCGCGATCTAAAGCCGGACAATATTATGCTTAGGGCCGGAACGCAGCAGCCGGTGCTGATTGATTTTGGGGCGGTGCGCGAGACGATGGGAACGGTGTTTAATAGTCGCAATCATCCGACGAGTTCGATTGTGATTGGCACACCGGGCTATATGCCTTCTGAGCAGGCGGCAGGTAGGCCGTTGCCTTCGAGCGATCTGTACAGCTTGGGGCTAACGGCGGTGTATTTGCTGACCGGCAAGTCGCCACAGGAACTAAATTCTGATCCGCAGTCGGGGGAAATTATTTGGCGGCATGAGGCAGCGCATGTGAGTGAGGCGCTAGTGGCGGTGCTTGAGCAGGCGGTGCAGTCTCATCCGCGCGATCGCTACAGCAGCGCCCCCCAAATGCTAGCAGCCCTTTTAGGCGAATCTGCTCAGGTTACTCAGTCTGCTATTAATCAACCAGTGCCTCTCCCGTCTGCTTTTCCTGCTTCAGCTAGCCATCTAAAGACGGTGGCCGTAAGTCTTGGTTTGACACCTCCTACTCAAAATCAAGTTTCAACGTACCAACAGCCCCTACAGACCGCCGCTAATAGTGAGTTCAATAACACCGTTGTGGCAGCAGGCGCTAACCATAGTTTTACGCACGCAAGCACCCAGTCAAATACCCAGTCAGGTACCCAGTCATCTGCTTCAAAAAAGCGGCTTCCTTTTACACCTGCTTTCACCCCATTGACGATGGGTCTAATTGCCGCCGCCGTTGGCGGTGGGTTAATCGGGAGTGGGCTGCTGATCAGTCGCTCAGTGGGCGACCAGACAACGCTTCAGCCGCTAGTTTCTCAGCCGCAAGCCGATAAAGATAGCAAAAGCGAGAAAAATCCTAAAGCCGACGATCCTACTACTGCTGCTACAGATGAGGCTGAACCTGTGCCAGCTAGTGACGACAGTAATCTACCGGCAGATGAACCAACTGCGGCTGATTTAGCGCCAGTAGCTGTTTCTAATACGCCCCAAACGTCAGGTTCACCCGCTAGACTGCGCCAAGATCTCGGCGCTGAGCGCATTAATGTGTTCCGAAATCCGACTGCGGATGAAGCCCCCTTACACTATGGGTTACCGGGAGATCGCATCACCACTTTCCAATCCACCCAAGACAGCGATGGCAACGCCTGGATTCTCGTCCGATTTGAATCCGGGGCCGAAGGTTGGATCGCCCAGTCTTTTGTCACCAGCGCTGAAGCTGCCGCCTCATCTACCAATAGCGCTGAGTATAATGATGCTGACGCTGCTAGTGCTACGGCAGGCGAGCTAGTTGGCCCGCCCGGCGCTCAAATTAACGTCTATGCCAGCCCTTCTACCTCAGCCAACTCTCCTCACTACGGACTCTCCGGCGATGTTGTCAGCATCCTTAATGCCACTCAAGGCAATGATGGCAATACTTGGTACCAGGTCAAGTTTGACTCCGGTGCAAGCGGCTGGATCAGCGCTAGCGACCTCTCAGCCTACTAAGCCTACTGAGCCTGCTGACCCCTTTCTCACGTCCGCTCCTTCTGCCCCTTTTCTTTACTCTTAAATAATGACCCAAACTGCTCTCATCACAGGTGCATCTAGCGGCATTGGCCTAGAACTCGCTAAAGTCTTTGCCCGCAACCAGCACAACCTCATCCTGGTTGCCCGTAGCGAAGACAAACTCAAGGCGCTCCAGCAAGAACTATCCCAGCAATACGCTATCGACGTGGTTGTTTGCGCCTACGATCTCACTGACAAAGACGCACCTGACCAGCTCTTTAGGCAGATGCAAGCGCAAAATCTTACGGTAGACGTGCTGGTGAACAATGCAGGCTATGGCGACTATAGCGAGTTTGTCAGCAGCGACTGGGAGAAACTCCAAGGCATGATTTTGCTCAACGTATTAGCAGTTACCCATCTAACTCGACTGTTTTTACCGGCGATGGTCGCTCGCGGTCGCGGCAAGCTTCTTAACGTTTCTTCTACCGCCGCATTTCAACCTGGCCCGATGATGGCGGTTTACTTTGCGACCAAAGCCTACGTGCTTTCGTTGAGTGAAGCGATCGCTGCCGAAACCGAAGCACAAGGCATCAGCGTCACCGTGCTTTGCCCCGGCCCGACTCAATCCGATTTCATTGACACCGCCAACATGGACAACATGGCGCTCGCTAACAATATCTCTACCGACAAAATTCCAACCGCCGCCGAAGTTGCCGAATTTGGCTACAGCGCCCTGCAAAAAGGCCAAGTTGTCGCAGTACATGGCCTTGTTAATCAGCTCCTCACGTTTTCGACCCGGCTACTGCCCAGAGGGCTATTGCGCAAAGGCGTTAAGCAATTCATGGCCTCAAAATAAAGCCGCTTAGCCAAAACATCTCAAATGAACTTAGCGCCAAGGCCACCGCACCTTAAAAGAAATTGAGTCTTGTGAGCGATCAACTGCCTCTAGCGCTGGCAGCTTAATCTCGGGCGTTTTGATATCCGGTGTTTTGGTGTCCAGTGTCTCGGTTTTTAAAGCTGGCGGGTGACTCGATTCCCCTTTTTCCAAGCCCGGTTTTTGCCAACGCCCAGCATTACTGGCAGCAGCTAGACCCATTCCCCCCAAAATCAGCCCCATGCCTGACATCTGCACGCTGCCCAACTGGGTAACCCACTCAAACAGCTCCACCCCTA
>JBGTIK010000212.1:0-25561 GCA_041745715.1 Phormidesmis sp. | reverse complement strand
GAACTGCTCTCGGGTAAATCGCTTAAAACCCTGATCCAGGTACAGGCTTATTTTCAGCGCCATCACGCCCATATCCGCTATCAACGTTTTGAACGTCAGCACCTGCCCTTGGGCTCTGGTATTGTCGAGAGTGCTTGTAAGTGGTTAATCCAACAGCGGTTTAAGGGCGTCGGAATGCGCTGGAGCGAAGAGGGTCTTAACCATCTCTTGATTCTTAGAGTCGCTTGGGTCAATCACCGCTTCGATGACTTATTTCCACATGTTCCTCGGAGCCTGCTCAAGCACCCCTCCCACAACACTTAGATGCGCCCCATCGGTATAGCCTGCGCCAAAGACGACCCCAGTCGGTGAATAGAGCAAGTCGTAACGCGCTAGCCAATAGCCAAAAGCACCGGCAACAGCGATTACACTCAGCAGCACACACAAATGCGTCTTGACGGCCCCGGTCAAAAAATATTTCCAGCCGCGCTCTAGGCGAATTTCTCCTTTGAAGGCATAGACTACAACCGATAGCAGCAGCGCCCAGATCAGCAGCTCTATGCCTTGCCTTTGCAAGCTTTGATAGAGTGGCAGTTTAAAGATGTAAAATCCAACGTCTTGCTGATAGATCGGATCGGCGACTTGAAAGGCGGTCGGATTTAAAGATTGCAGTAACAGCTCCCAGGCATCAGCACTGCGCAGAGCCGCGCCGGTCGATAACAGCACTATTAGGCTAATTCCCCCATAGAGGACCAGACCCGGAATGAGCGGGGTCCAATAGCTGTTTCTGGCACTGTTTCTGGCACTATCTCTGGGCAGTTGAAAGCGCTGATCGCGCGTTATCCAGAGCGCTAACCAATAGTTGGCAAATAGAACGCCTGCATACGTCGCAAAGGCCAACCCCGCGCAGAGAACGCTCCAACCTAGTCGGATTTTGAAGACCTTGGAAAATCCAGCTGCCTCAAACCACCAGTACTCGCTCAGCCCATGAATCAGCGTACTAGAGCAAGCCAACAGCAATAGGCCAATGCCCACAATTAGCCACCACCAGCGGCTAATTGTGGGCAAATCAGCGGAACTAGAAGGGGTTGAACGAGATGGGTTCACAGGGCTAAAAGGGGATTAGGGGCAAAAGGCTATCGCAAGGGCCACCAGTCTACTTTATCGCGCGTTGCTCCATACACTGCTTTCAGCCCTTCCGGATCGCACACCTGAACGAGATCGATTGCCTCGGATTTATCGTTCTCTTTCAGTAGCCCTACTTTGGTCATACCTTTGAGTACCTGCTCAATCGTGCGATGGTTGAGCTGGCAGGCTCTGGCGATAATATCTACCGGCAAATCAAAGCAAAAAATACCGTTATCTGGGGCTTTTAGATCAGGGTTAGCGGTTTCTATCTGCGGCTGGTTGCCCAGCGATCGCTCCTGATAAATCAAGGCTCTCAAAAGCGCAGCAACGGCCTGAGGCGGGTAAGTGCTGCAATTGAGCAGGTGATATTGCAATTTTTCACGGAGCTCAAACAGCAAGCTGTAGCGTGACTGAAAGTCTGGATTGTCCTGACAGAGCTGTTGAATGATTTGCTTAGGAATTTTGATGGCGTCGGTGGTTTTGTAGGCTTCGACTAAACTAGGAAACCCGCGATAGCGATGGGTATGGCCAAAATCTAAGTCCAACATGCCAAAGCAGCTACCGGCATAAGTCAAGGCGATGATGCGATCCAAAGGCGCGCTGCGCACAATCACCGGCCCCCCGTGAATAATTACAAACAAGTGCTCTAGGGGCGCATCGGGTAAGTAGGCGGTATAGATGGGCCGACTGGAGTAGAGCTTTTCAATAGAGCAGTCTTCGGTCTGTAAATATTGGGCGAGTTCGCTGGGATCTAAACCACGAAACAGAAAGTTGTTTTGGGTTAGTTCCGTAATCCAATCTGGAGAGAAAGCAGCCTGCACCTTTTTTTTTGCCATGTTGATTTTCTTTCAGGCTTTCGCTTGTTTATCTTGCCATGCGGCCTTCGCTTAGCGAGTTTTAAAGTGAATTAAAAGTAAAAATGATTCTAAAAACACTTATGGTTCATTGTCCCAGACACGCTAGTAGAAACTATGCACTTTCAGTGCAAGGCTTTAGCATCTCCGTTCCGGCTCTTTATTCCGGCAACTCTCGAACCGGTTCGAGAGCCGGGGACTTTCAGGCCCCCTTCCGTTACAACCTATGGACTTTTAGTCCATATCCATAGTGGTTCAGTTTTGATTAATTCAGTCTATAGTTCTGATCAATGCGGAAACTACTTCACGTATTTACTTAAATTCTTTTGAGCTTTGAGGGCTTAAGTTATGTCTAGCCGACTGCTTCTTCAACGGTATGCGCAGCCAGTTTTAGTTTTTGCAAGCTGCGCGGTGATTGGACTAGGGGTAGCGATCGCATTTCAAGTCTTCAAAGAAGGAACGGTTTTAAGCGTCATGCCCTGGCAGGCTTGGCTAGCTGTGGCCGTCACCATTGCTGCTTTTTTAGGCAATGCGCTGACCTCGCTACCAGCTGACATTGTGTTTTTAGGGGCAGCAGCGGTGCTCTTTTTGAGTGGCGTTTTAGATGAAAAAGCGGCCCTCGCCGGATTTAGCAATTCTGGAATGGTGACGGTTGGGGTGCTTTACATCGTCGTTACCGGGTTGCAGCAAACCGGTGCTTTGCAGTGGGTGTCTAGTCAGGTTTTAGGAATGCCCAAAACACCTGCTAGAGCGCTGGTACGGCTGATGATGCCGGTAATGGGTGCGAGTGCTTTTTTGAATAACACGCCGGTTGTGGCGATGCTGATTCCGGTGGTGAATGAATGGTGCCGTAAGCTGCGCTTGAGCCCATCTAAGCTGATGATTCCGCTGAGCTATGCGGCAATTTTTGGTGGGCTTTGCTCATTGATTGGCACCAGTACTAATCTCGTGGTCAATGGCTTGCTGATCGACGCTACTCAAGGCCCAGGGCTAAAGCTGTTTGATATTGCTTGGGTCGGGGTGCCTTGCGCGTTAGCTGGCTTTTTGTTTCTGCTGGTGACTCAGCGGTGGCTGTTGCCTGATCGTCAGGCGATTTTGAGCGATGCCGATGATCTGCGTCAGTACACGGTGGAAATGGGGGTTGTGCCTAATAGCGCGCTGGTGGGTAAAACGGTTGAAAAGGCCGGTTTGCGGCATTTGCCCGATCTGTATTTGGCGGAAATTCGGCGGGGCTCTCAGGTGATTCCGGCGGTGGGCTCTCAGGAAATATTGCAGGCGAATGATCAGCTTTCGTTTGTGGGGGTGATTGATTCTGTGCTGGATTTACAGCGCATTCAGGGGTTGCAACCCGCGAGCGATCAAATAGATAAGCTCGACAGCCCGCGAACTGAGCGCTGCTTGATTGAGGCGGTGGTATCTAATACCTGCCCGGTACTAGGGCAGACAATTCGCGAAAGCCAGTTTCGCACTCGCTACAATGCGGTGGTGGTAGCAGTAGCGCGCAACGGCCACCGACTTAAGGAAAAAATCGGTGATATTCGCTTACAGGCGGGTGATACGCTGCTGCTCGAAACGGCCTCTTCTTTTGTCAGTGAGCGCCGGATTTCGCGCGACTTTTATCTGATTAGCACGGTGCCTGATTCGGAGCCGATTCGGTATGAGCGATCGCGCCTAGCTTTTGCGCTCACCGGGATGATGGTGCTGCTGGCTGCTATAGGCTGGTTGAGTATGCTTCAAGCCGCCGTTTTAGCGGCCGTGGGAATGATTGTGTTTGGCTGTTGCTCACCGGCTCAGGCGATGCGCAGCATTGATTGGTCAGTGCTATTGGTGATTGCAGCGGCCTTGGCGCTCGGTCAAGCGCTGGATTCTAGCGGCGCGGCTGAGGCGATCGCAACTGGCTTTGTTCGCTTAGCAGGCACCAATCCTTGGTGGGTACTGGTTGCTATTTATACCGTTACGACCGTCATGACCGAAATTATCACGAACAACGCCGCAGCGGCTTTAATTTTCCCGATTGCATTTTCGCTAGCCAAGCAGCTGGACGTCAGCTATTTACCCTTTGTGATTGCAATTATGGTGGCAGCTTCGGCCAGCTTTGCGACCCCCATCGGCTATCAAACTAATCTGATGGTGTACGGCCCCGGTGGGTACAAATTCTCTGACTTTATGCGAGTCGGCATCCCGCTGAATATTTTATTTGGCATTGTCACTGTCTTCGTCGTGCCTTTTGTCTATCCTTTTTAGATGTCCTTCAAGGTCATCGCGTCGTAGTAGGTCTAAACCACAGATAGATCTAGCGCCATCCGGGTACTTTTACCAAAGTTTTTGCCAGAATTTTGACAAAAGTCTTGAACGACTTTTTGGTAGGCGTCACCTTGAAGAGTGCTGATGTTGTTGTGCGTAGCGCCGGGGGCAAACCAAATCCATTTGGGTTCTGGAGAAGCGTCATAAAGTGCTTGGCTTAAGTCAAAGGGAACATCAGCATCCTGATCGCCGTGAATGTATAGCACGGGGACTTGAAGCTGATAGACTTTGCTCAGTGAGTCAAAAGGCTCGGTTAGGAGCTGCTCAATGGGAAAGAGACGGTAAATGTTTTTGGCAAGGATGGCGTCTCGCATCGTCGTAAAGGAGCTTTTGACAATCAGACGGGCCATGCTGGGTTGGCGAATGGCCAAATCAATCGCGATCGCGCCCCCTATGGAGTGACCCACGACGGTGATATTATCCGGCGAAATTTGGCGCTGGTTGACCAAATATTGCCAAGCCGCTTCAGCATCGGTGTAGGTTGCTTGTTCACTCGGATAAGGCCCATCGCTCAAGCCATAGCCGCGATAGTCAACGGCCAGCACCGAAAAGCCTAGGCTGTGGTGAAAGCGGATGCGCTCCAAGTTATAGCTGATATTGCCGTAGTTACCGTGGCAGAAGAGGAGGGTGCGATCGCTGCCCGGATTTGGCAACCACCAGCCATGCAGCTTATCAGTGCCTGCCTGGCCAAGTTGATTGACCGGTATCCACACATCCTCATAGGCCAAGCCCGCTGCCGCTGGAGTAGAGATAAGATCAGGCAAAGGCCGAAAAATCAGCTTCGTTTGATAGCTGTAGAGCGCCCAGCAGATGCCGCCGTAGGCCAAAGCGCCTACCCCACTGATCAAGAGCAACGGGTCGATGATTTTAGGAAAAAAACGAGTCATAACAAAAAAAATGTGCATTACCTATCCTAGTCCCTAGCCCAAAGGCAGTGCCTATGCTCAAAGATAGGTATGCGATCGGCGCTGCCACAAATCGAGTCAACACTAGCGCAGGCTTCATTCTGCTGGTTTCTGCTGACTGAAAAGGCTTTTAATACCCTTAATTGCACCCATCAAACCGCGATCGCTGCGATCACGCAGCTTCACGGCAGGTTCAATATCATCATCTTTTTCGCCTTTGAGCCGGTAGCCATATTCCAAATTATCTTTGCTCTTTTTCAGCACCGGAAAGGCCCTAAACGCGCCCTGCAACAGATCTTGCTCACTGTGATAAATAGCACGGCTGATTTGACTAGAGCGCCGAACAGCGATCGCCCCAATCGGGAACCACTGTTTACCGCCCACCCCGCGCACATACACCTCGTACTCAGGCAAGCCGTCCGTCTTCATTTTGTCGTACTGCTTCGAGGCTTTTTCTCGCTTCTGCGTCCGCTCAGACTTTGGCTTCTTCGGTGTTTTTTGGCCAAATCCCTTCTGCTCAGTCATCACCTTCACTCAAATCAGTACGTTATAAAAGTTTACATGATTCTCAGGAATTACGGCCCCAGAAATTGCCCCAGGAATGTTGAAGGAATCGCGGCAGGAACTACAGCCGAATATACTTCGCCCGATACACCGGTAAGCCTTTCTCCTCAGTCACAGCTTCGCGATCCGTTTTGGCCGGAAAGGGGCTCTCACTCAGCCAGTCAGTGCCTACTCGGCTGAAGGCTAGATTTTCACTGAAGCGATCGCACATCTCCACACACACCTCCTCAATATCCGACTGTAGCCAAACCCAGCCTTTACTAGGCATTAATTCAGCCAGCGCCACGACTAATTCCGGCTGCACCACCCGCCGCTTTTGATGCCGCTTTTTAAACCAGGGGTCCGGAAACTGAATACTCACTCGCTGCAAAGGACAACCCTTTGGCCAAGACACCAGCAACGGCTGAAGCGAATTGTTGGCATTGCAAAAAACAAAATGCAAATTGCCTTGCTGGGCCTGATCTCGCCGAATCAGTGCCCGCTCAACCAGCGGCTCTCGAATTTCTAATCCCAAAAAATTCCAATCCAACACCTGCTCAGCCATCGTTCGGACAAAATCCCCTTTGCCGCAGCCAATATCCAAATGCAGCGGCAGCTGAGAATTTGCAAATACCTGAGCCCAGTCCGGCGCATCGGCAGGATTGGCATACTTGCTGCTCAGCGGATTGACATGCTGACGAACACGGCGAATAGGCGGCATAAATCTGTAAAGTTAAAGATGTCGAGGCAAAAAAGGTCAAACAAGCGAGTAAATCACGCTCAGTTTACTCTATCGCTTGAATCGCTTAGATCCACTGGATCGCCGCTGGCCAATTCACCTGCTAATTCGCCATCGATTAGCCTGCTATTTAATAAATACGGAATCTGATATCCTGAGCGCGGCCAGCTCTTCCACACAAACCGCGCTAGCAAAGGCATCGAAACCGCAATTAATACCAGTCCCTGCCACCAAGATGCCTGGACGTCGGCCAGGGTATAGCTCTGCGAACCGCCTGTGGCCTTAGAAAGTTGATCAATTCCGACTGCGCCCAAATTGTTCAGCCCGTGGCAGATGATCGACACCCACAGACTCTGTGTACGCACGTACAGCAGCCCCATCACCAAGCCAAACAGCATCAGCCCCAGCGGATTGTTAAAATGCAAAAGCCCAAACAGTGCCGAAGAAGCTGCTATCCCCCACGGCAGTCCCCACTTCACACTCCAGCGCTGAAGCAAGATGCCGCGAAAGACCAGTTCTTCTACTAATGGCGCGTACACAATTAGTAAAAATATCATCAAGGCATCGTATAGCTCAGGGTAGCGGCTCCCTCCACTACCGGGCATCAGATTGGAATCAAGTACCTGCGCCGCATAGTCGGGAAAAAACAGTGATAGCCCATAAAAAATAATCGAAAAGCTGCCTAACGAAAAAATTAGCAGACTCATCACCAGCAAGCCTGCATATAGCAGTGAAAGTCTAGACTGCGGTTGATTGCGGCCATTTGAGTGGCCTAGCAAAGGCTCTTTTGACTGTTTGACCTTACCTAATCGCCAGAACCGCCAGAATTTACCAAACAGCGGTTGCGCTCTCAATCCTTGTTTTGTGCCCTCCCAGCCAATAGCGGTAGCGAGTAGCGTCCAAACGGCAATAGTCATAATCGGGGTGGCAATGGCGTCTTCTTGGCGACTCGGCAGCAATGAGAAGAGTTCGAGTAAGCTATATAGTGCGCCAACGGCAACACTTACGACTAAAAAGGCTCCTAGCACCCAATAGCGGCTTTGAAAGGTGGTGAAGGGATTTTTTGGCGGCGGATTGGGCGGCAAATTCTCAGATGAATTTGAAGGGACTTCTGAAGGGGGGGTGGGGAGCCTGTCCATAGGTGAGAAATTGCAATTCCTCTATTATAGAAAGCTTTGCTTAAGGCGAGCTGAGTGTTTGGCGATCGCTAAAAGTGCCACATCGGGGCTAAAGTGCCATATAAAGTTGCTACAGTGTTTGGGTAGTCAGGCTTGAGCCCGTTAATCGTGCCCCCTTCATTCGACTCTGGTAGTCCAACACCTTTGCCCGAGCCAACGCCGCCAGAAATGCCGCCTGATCAAATGCCGCCCGAACCAAGGCGCACTTTTCCTTGGTTCGGGCTAGGAACGCTAGTGGGCACAGTACTGAGTGCAGCCGGTCTAGGGCTAAGTGCTTGGGTCTGGATTTTTATTCAAGATGATCTGTCGCCCCTGCTCTCTAAGCTGCTAACGGAGTCATTAGAAAGGCCGGTGGCACTGGGCGAAGTTGAAAAAGTCAGCTTGGGCAGTTTGCAGGTTGGCCCGTCTGAAATGGGCGCATCGACAGCTGATTCCACGACAGTGACAGCTGATACCGTCATTGTGAAGTTTGATTTGCTCAAAACGCTATTGACTTCACGGCTAGGCTTAGATCTGGTGCTGGTGGATGCAGAAGGCTATTTAGAACAAGATGAAGACAGAGGCTGGCTAGACTTCAAAATACCTGAGCAAGACGATGAAGAAGATCGGCGATTTGAAGTTCGCCTAGACGATATTCGCATCCACAATTCGCAACTTACGCTGGTGCCTTTGCCTACTCAATCGGGTGAGTTGAAGCCAATTGTCATTAATCAGCTCAAGGGCAGCGTCAATTTCGATGAGCTTATGTTTGAAAACAAAGAGGCCCGGACGACGCAGTTTGAGCTGAGTGGTAAGCCATCAGCAGGCGGCGATCTAACCGTAACCGGAAACGTTGAGCCGGTGGCTTTAGTCGGCGATAATCTCAAACTGGCTACTAACTTATTGATCCGAGGCAATCAAGCGCCTTTGCGCGATATTTTAAGTTTTACGCTTTCTACGGTGGGTCTGCAAACGGAGGCGATCGCAGTCGAATCTGGCCAGGTCAGTGGCAGCTTAGATCTTGCAATTCGGCCTGAGAAACCAGTCGATTATTCGGGTGTGCTGAGTGTAAATAACGGAGCAATCCAGGTAGATTCACTGCCGCTACCGGTTAAAAATTTACAGGGCCAAACCCGCTTTAAAGGCAATCGCTGGAGCATTGACAAGCTCAGCGGCAAGTATGGCGAAATTGCGGCAGTGACCGAGGGCTTGGTTGATTTTAAGCGCGGTTACGACCTAGCGGTTGTGGCCGATGAGGTAACAGTCGATGCCTTTACGCAAACTCTCAAACTAGATTTGCCGGTGCCGACCACGGGAGAGTTTAAAGCTGTAGCTCAAGTTACTGGGCCGCTGCGTCAACCTCAAGTGCTGGGAAGTGCGGTAGCAACAGCGCCTTTGAGCGTCGATAAGCTGACGTTTACCAGCGCTAATACTGATTTTCTCTTTACAGATCGGCAGCTTTTACTCAGTGATATTGCAGCGGTGCCTAGTACGGGCGGCTCTTTGCGCGGCTCCGGGGCGCTACTGGTTGGGCAAGGCACCCCGTTTTCCTTTCAAATCGCCGGACGAAATTTGCCTGCTACGGCGATCGCTAATCTTTACAACATCAATCCCAATTTCGCTTTGGGCTTAGTCGCCGCTGATGCGACGGTTACTGGTCGCAATGGCCGCGTCAGTACCACCGTGAACTGGAACGCCCCAACGGCTCAGTATCCTGGCTCAGGCGTGATTGATATCAACGGTAAGGTGATTGCCTTTCGCGATACCCTTTTACAAATCGGCGGTGGCACCGCTACCGGATCAGGCACGTTGGTCGGCAAGCTGTGGGAAGGCGCTATCAACTTGGCGAATGTGCAGCTGGGCGTTTTTTCTGACAATTTGCGCGGGGATGTCAGCGGGCAGTTCCAGGTCAGTGGCAATACCGCTGATTCGAGAATTGGCGCGATCGCTGCTCAAGGAAATATCGCTTTTTCAGAGGGTGTTGCCGCCTTTAGCCGTCAATTTGATAGCTTCAATTCGCCTTTGACGGCTCAAGTAGCCTGGAATGGCGAAAAAATTGAGATTATCCAAGCCGAAAGTGAGCGCCTTACCGCTAGCGGCACCTTGACACCGATCTTCGAAGATGGCTCTACGAGACTAGAGCGTTTTGATCTCAACCTTTCAGCCCGCGACTATTCCTTAGCGGATTTGCCTTTTGCGCTGCCGAGTGCTATTTCCTTAGCGGGCCGGACTGATTTTTCTGGCACCCTCACGGGCAGTCCGAGTACGCCTACTCTAGCGGGCAATCTTCAGCTTGCCAATTTAGTCGTCAATCGCCTGCCGTTTAATCCACAGCTTGCTGGCACTATTGGCTATAGCCAAACGGCTGGTTTAGCGCTGAATGTCGCCGGTGGACGCGACATAATCGTGCTTAATACTGGCCCATTAGGCACTTCTTCGGGCCGCTCCAATATTCCCGCTCTCGACTTCGACATTGGCTGGCGCGAAGCCTTTGCCAGCGGCCAAACCGAAGGCGATTTACTACAGGTTCAAGCCGGTAATTTTCCGCTGTCGGCGCTGAACTTTCCGCCCAATGGAGCGGCTGATATCGGCCAACTCAGAGGCGCGTTGAGCACGAATAATCTGGCCGTAAATCTAGCGAACCAAACCTTTGAAGGCGATCTTAAAGTGGCTCGGCTCGGCCTTGGCTATATTGGAGCCGCTCAGCTAGAAGGCAGGGTGCGCTACGCGAATCAGCTCGTCACGCTGACCAATGGAGAGCTTTTTCTCAATGGCAATCAAACAGCACAGAGCTTCAGCGCCCAACCCGCCGCTGAAGCCCCAGGCGACTTGTACACTCTCAGCGGTCGGCTGGCGCTCAATGGGCCGGAACCAGTTTATAGCGCTAGCTTAGCCACTCAAAGCGGCAATATTCAAAACCTACTTACCGCCTTTTCAATCTATCGCTTAGAAGATTTTCAAAGAGGGCTAACCCCGGCCGCTTGGGACACCAACTTGATCTCAGCAGATCAGCTCAATGCTGCACTAGCAACCAGTCCCACAGGCTGTACTAATAGCGCTTCTGCTGATCAATTACCGCTCATAAACCCGCTGGCAAAACCTATTACCGCTGATATTACCAACTGTCGTCGCGACAGTGCGCTGCTGGATCAACTGCGCCGCCTCGCCGAAATTCAGGCGATTCAAGCGCAGATTGAATTGGCCCGAGCCGACGATGCCATTCCACCGCTGGATGAACTACAAGGATTGTTTGCAGGCGACCTTCAGCTCAACGGCAGCGGCAGCGACTTCCAGCTTGATTTTGACTTAGCCGGTGCTGACTGGCAGTGGGGATCAGACTATAGCGCTGAAGATGTGATTGCCAAAGGCAGCCTGACGCCCGGTGTGCTGACGCTAGAGCCGGTTCGCTTGTCCTCCGTGATTGCCGTGCCTGTCAGTGCGGTGCCAACCTCTCCGCCAGCGGTACCGAATACCGTCAGCGATGTGATTGAAGCGGATGGATCAAGTTCCCCCAGCTCAGATCCAGAGCGGGTGGAAAGTGCGATCGCTGCCATTGATCTGGCCGGTCAGCTCGTCTTTGGCCGCAACACCGAACTGAGTTCCAACTTGCAGGCCACCGTTCAGAATATAGACGCCGCTGCCCTCGGAGACATTTTGCAGCTACCGCTTGATATTGACGGCCTAGCCAATGCCCGCGCCACGCTCAGCGGCTCCCTCGGCAACCCTCAGCTCAGGGGTTCAGCCGCCCTCGCTACCGCTACCATTAATGACACCCCCATTCAATCGGCTACGGCCCAATTCCTGTATCAAAATGCGCGGCTGAATCTTAACAGCGAGCTAGTGGCCTCCACCCCCGATCATCCCCTGACCCTTCAAGCTCAAATCCCTCGCGCCTTTAGCTTCATGACCGTGCAGCCAGAAAGCGATCAAATTGCCGTCAACATCAATGTGGAAGATGAAGGGCTATCGCTGCTCAATATCTTCACGCAGCAGGTCGCCTGGGAATCAGGCCAAGGCCAAGTCAATCTCACCATCGGCGGCACCCTCAAAGAACCCGAAATTTCAGGCATTGCCACCCTAGATGAGGCTATTCTCAGCGCCAAGATTTTGCCAGAGCCGCTCACGAATGTCACCGGTAGAGCGACCTTCGTCGGCGACCAAATTGTCGTTCAAAGCCTGAGCGGCCAATTTAGCGACGGCCAGCTGACAGCGGCTGGTACCTTCCCGCTGCTTAACCCGATCATCAGTGGCGGAGCCCTCAGCGCCCTGACATCGACCAAAGATCCCAATGCAGATCCGCTCTTTCCTCAGCCATTAGCACCGGATCGCCCCCTCACCGTCAACTTCCAAAATATCGCCCTCGACTTGCAAAAGCTTTACAGCGGCGGCGTTAACGGTCAAATCATCGTTGGCGGCAGCGCTCTACTCAATGGCCCCAAAATTGGGGGTGAAGTCATTCTCTCCAACGGTCAGGTGCTGTTATCTAACGGCACAAATGATCTATCAACTACAGCCGAACCTCTAGAAACCGGTGCGATCGCCACCCAAGCGGTGACTCAACTGCCTCAATCGCCGCAGCCCGCTGGCGGCATCACTCCTGAATTTCGCGATTTGCGGCTGACCCTAGGCAGAAATGTTCGAGTGGTGCGAGGTAACTTACTCAACTTTGTGGCCGATGGTACGCTGCTACTCAATGGCTCTGCTAGTGCCCTAGAGCCAGACGGCACCATCAATCTCAGATCCGGTAGAGTCAGCCTTTACACCACCTTGTTTAGGCTACGAGGCGGCAATAATACGGCCAGATTCACCCCCGAAATGGGATTGCAGAACCCGTTTCTCAATGTTTCTTTACGAGCAACGGTGCCCGAAGTCAATCGATCACGCACACTGACTAATACGCCATTTGCGACCGCTGAAATTGCCGATACCTCTAACAGCGGCTTCGACAATCTAGGCTCACTTCAGACCATTCGAGTGCGCGCAACTGTCGATGGCCCGGCCAATGATATCGTGGATAATTTGGAGCTTTCTAGCTCCCCGCCCCGAAATGAGTCAGAACTACTAGCGCTGATTGGCGACAGTTACATCAGTGCCTTGGAATCAACGGTGGGTAGTCTAGCGGGGGATGGCGATAACTTTGGCGGGCTGATTAACCTTGTCAGCGGCACTCTGCTCACAAGCTTGCAAGATATTATTGGCAATACTTTAAGCCTAAGTGAATTTCGCTTGTTTCCAGTGACGGCGGCTAGTCGCCGCAGTACGACCGCTGCGAATACCGACAATGGCCTCGATATTGGTGCCTCTGTTGGGTTTGACTTTACAGAAGATGCATCTGTCTCTGTCTCTAAAATTCTTACCGACAGCAGCAACCCAGAATTTGGCCTCAGTTACCGATTAACTGATGCGCTGACAGTTCGTAGCGCTACCAATTTTGATGATATTAACCAAGTGCTTTTGGAGTATGAGATCAGGTTTTAGAGCTGCGCTAAGCTTATGATCAAGTGATAAAAAAAAGTGATATTGGTTCGAGTGCTGTCGCTTTCTATAGTTTTGTTTCTTTACACCCTAATAACCCGTGCTCAAAAGACTTACTTTCGCTCTGCTGCTGTTAATAGGGGTCTGGATCCCTGCAAAACCCGCTGCTGCTCAGGCGCTGCTGCCTTACACGCTGCCGCTAGACCCTGAGCAGCTACAGGCTGACGGCGAAAGCTTAGCAAGTGATGCGGCTCAGCTCGCTCAGTTTCAGCAGTTTGATGAGGCGTTGGCCAGGGCGCAGCTAGCGGCGCAGCTATTGCCGAGCGATCCTGACATTTTGGCGCTGCTTGGCAGTCTTTATTTGCAGGTGAGTGAGCCGCAGCTTGATCAAGCTATTGCCACACTGACTAGAGCCAAGGATCTCCAGCCCGATAATGCCTTGGTGATGTTTGCTTTGGGCAGTGCTTATTTTACTCAGGAAGAGTATGCTCAAGCGGCGCAATCCATCGAGTCAGGGCTGCGCCTAGAGCCTGACAATGCCAATGCGATGTTTGATTTGGGCAATGCTTATTACAAGCTCAGCCGCTACGATCAGGCTATAGCGCAATACGAAAAGGCGGTGGCGAAAGACGCCAAGTTTTGGCCAGCCATCAATAACATTGGCTTGGTGATGTACGAAGCAGGCGACGCAGAAGGTGCCATTGCGCAATGGCAAAAAGCGCTCGAAGTTGCTGCTGCTGATCAAACTGAGCCACAGCTAGCGATCGCAGTCGCTCAATACAGCCAAGGGGCACAGTCTATAGCCGGTCGCGATACTGCCGTTGCGGCGCTAGAGCGAGATCCCCGCTATGCCGATATTGATTTTCTGAAAGACAATCTTTGGGGCGATCGCCTGATTACCGATACTCAAAGCTTTTTTGATACGCCGCCTTTAAGGGCGCTGCTTTCTCAGCTATAAACCCGCTATTAATGCGAGAGGAATAGACCGCTGTAGGCTCAAAATAATGGCTGAAAATTGGCCTATAGAAAAACGCCGAGACGCTTTCGATCAGCTTTGATCCGGGCATCGGCGTTTTTTTGCAGCGCGTTCAAATATTTTTTGTAGACTGCTTTAGATATGGTACAAATGAACCATATCTAAAGCGCTATCCAGTTATCTTTAGACATCGTTAGGAATCATCTTTACAATGTCATCGACAAATTTTTGATGATCGACTACAGGCTTAGAAATGTAGCCATCTGCGCCGCTTTGATTTAAAAAGCTTTCGCGATCACCGTCCATCGCATGAGCAGTCACCAAAATCACCGGCACCCCAGATGTTTTGGGTTCGCTTTTGAGCAGCTGGGTAATTTCGATGCCATCGACGGGTTTACCTTTGTACACACTATGTGAGAGCGAAACATCCATTAAAATAACGTCAGCTTCTCTTTTTTCAGCAATGCTGATAACCTCGTCCACATTCTCGGTATGCTTGACGTTTAGCCCGCCTCGCTTCGTCAAAATTTTCGAGAAAACGCGGGCATTTACCATGTCGTCTTCCACAATTAAAACGGTCTTCATGGTTTTTAGGATGACTTTCCTGAGCTAAGGAACGGTAGCTTAAAATCAAACATTTAATACAGCATCTTTGGGTGACTACATCCTAGAGTATTGCAGTTTTTCGACGCTTGCGTGTAACGTACACCATTGTTAGGGCCAATCAACACTTTTTTTTGAGAAACAACCTTCAGTCAAAACAGCACCGGTTGCGAGGGTGCGATCGCTGGCTATTTAATCGGTTTACACACCAACATCTCTATCTAGGATTTCATTCATGGCCAAACAGTTGAACTTTTCCAAAGAGCAGATCGTCCCTACAGCGCTTCATACCGAAGTGCAGCGATCATATTTGGAATACGCCATGAGCGTCATTGTCGGACGCGCCTTGCCCGATGTGCGAGATGGCCTGAAGCCAGTGCATCGGCGGATTCTCTATGCCATGCATGAGCTGGGCCTAGTGCCTGATCGCCCCTTTCGCAAATGCGCCCGCGTGGTCGGTGATGTGTTGGGCAAGTACCATCCCCACGGCGATCAGGCGGTCTACGATGCGCTGGTGCGGATGGTGCAGGATTTTTCGAGTCGCTATCCGCTGCTTTCTGGCCACGGTAACTTTGGCTCAGTCGATAACGATCCGCCAGCGGCGATGCGCTACACCGAGACCCGACTAGCGGAAATCGGCCACAGCGCTTTACTAGATGAAGTCAGTGAGGCTACCGTCGATTTTGCTGATAACTTTGACAGCTCGCAGCAAGAGCCCGTGGTGCTGCCCGCTCAGCTCCCCAACCTATTGCTTAACGGCAGTTCTGGCATCGCGGTCGGCATGGCGACTAATATTCCGCCGCACAACCTTGGAGAAGTCGTCGATGGCCTAGTTGCCTTGATTGATCGGCCTAATTTGTCAAACGAAAAGCTGTTTGAGCTGATTCCGGGGCCAGACTTTCCCACGGGGGCAGAAATTATTGACACCGAGGGCATTTACGAGGCGTATCGCACGGGTAGAGGTGGAATCCCGGTGCGCGGCATTGCCAGCTTTGAAGAGATTTCACCGGGGCGGGGAAAGCGATCGCGCCAAGCAATTATCGTCACTGAACTGCCCTATCAGGTTAATAAGGCGAGCTGGATTACCAAAATCGCCAGCCTCGTCAATCAGGGGCGGATTGAAGGCATTTCAGATATTCGCGATGAGAGCGATCGCGACGGCATGAGAGTGGTGATTGAAATTAAGCGAGAGGCGCAGCCTCAGCTGATTTTGAACGAGCTATACAAAATGACGCCGCTGCAAACCACCTTCGGAGCGCTGATGCTAGCAATTGAAGACAATCAGCCCCGGCAGATGTCTTTAAGAGAGATTTTAGAAGCATTTCTCAACTTTCGAGAAGAAACTCTAATTCGTCAGTACAGCCACGAACTCGCCCAAAAGCAGGCTAGAGCTCACATTGTTGAAGGGCTGATTGTTGCTTTAGACAATCTTGATGAGGTGATTGAGATTTTGCGTACCGCCGCTGATGGCACAACTGCCAAAGCCGACCTGCAATCGCAGCTAGAGTTGAGTCAGAGCCAAGCCGACAGCATTCTCGCCATGCCGCTACGGCGATTGACGGGCCTAGAGCAGCAAAAGCTGCGCGACGAAGCGCTTGAACTAGCGGATCGCATCGAAACGCTAGAAACGCTTGTAGCTGACCGTGAAGTACTGATGCGATCGCTCAAAAAAGAGCTACGCGCCCTCAAAAAGAAATTCAACGATCCGCGCCGCACCCGCATTCAAACCGCCGCTCAGCGCCAAAAAGAAGCTAAAGTCCTAGCTGAAATTACCGCCGAGGAAAGCGAAACCGAATTCATTCTCGAAATCACCCGCAAAGGCTACATTCGTCGCTCCTCGCTCAAGTCTTACAGCCGCCGCAAAGCCAAAGAATTTGCCCCCAGCAAGCTTGACGAATTCGACGATGTTACCATCCAAGCCGAAATCACCAACCTCACCCAAGAAATTTTGGTGCTCACCCGTGATGGCAAAGCCTACAGCGTCAGCGTCGGCGATGTGCCTCTAGCCCAAAGGCAAACCAAAGGCGTGCCGCTAATCAGCTTGCTGCCCCCCGCTGTCGGCAACCTAGCCGACGCTATCGTTACCCACATCGTCATGAGCGCAGAGCGCCTTAGCCAGCAGCTCATTGTCGTTTCCGCCGAAGGCCGCATCAAGCGCCTCCCGGCCAGCGACCTGACTAATCTTAGCGGACGCGGCCTGACCACGCTCAAGCTCAAGGGCGAAGACAGCTTGCTATACGCCTTTGTCACTCCCATAGGCAGCGATCTAATCTTGGCCTCATCAGGCGGCAGACTGCTACGCTTTCAGGTAAACGAAGATCAGCTTCCGGAAATGGGCCGCGCGGCTCAGGGCAATAAGGGCATCCGCCTGACTAAAAACGAGCAGCTAGCAGGCTGTCTGCCCGTGCGCTCAAAAGACACACTGCTGCTGATTTCTGCCAAAGGCTACGGTAAGCGCATCCTCGTTAGTAACTTTACAGCCTCCAATCGGGGCGGGATTGGCTCTCAATCGTTTAAGTTCAGCTTGAAAAATGACGCACTAGCGTCGATGATATTGGCGGTTCCAGAATCAACCTTCACCGTGCTTACCAATGAAAACCGCTTTGCGAAGCGCGCCGTTGATGAAGTGCTTCTGCAAGGCCGCTCTCAGCCCTGCGATCGCCTCTTCATTCCGGGCCGCAGCGAACTCATCACCGAAGCGCTGACCACTGACATTCCAGACGATCTGCTCGAAGGATAACTCGAAGGATAACGCCATTGGCCCAAGTTGTTTTAAAAAATGTCACCAAAACCTTTGCTAGCAGCCCTCAAACTGCTGCTCAGAAAAGAGTAAATACCTCCGGAAGCACCGCTCCTTGTCCGGTTCTAAACCGCATCAGTTTAGCGGTTGATGACGGTGAATTTATGGTGCTCGTCGGCCCGTCAGGCTGCGGCAAAAGCACGCTACTGCGGCTGATCTCAGGGTTAGAGACGCTGACAGCAGGCGATATTTGGGTGGGCGATCGCCTCGTCAACCGTCTCCCTCCCAAGCAGCGCGACATTGCGATGGTCTTCCAAAGCTACGCCCTTTACCCGCATCTCAGCGTTTATAACAACCTCGCCTTTGGCTTGCGCCGCAGCCGCGCGGTCAACAAAGCCCAAATCCCTGAGCGTGTTCACAGCGTCGCCAAAATGCTGCAAATCGAAGAACTGCTCACCCGTCTGCCCACGCAGCTCTCCGGCGGTCAAAAGCAGCGCGTGGCTTTAGGTAGAGCCATGGCCCGCAATCCGCAAGTTTTCCTGATGGATGAGCCGCTCTCCAACCTCGATGCCAAACTGCGCACCGAAACCCGCACCCAAATCGTTAGCCTCCAGCGCCAGCTCAAAACCACCACCATTTACGTCACCCACGACCAGACCGAAGCCATGACGATGGGCGATCGCATTGCCGTCATGAACCAAGGTGAAATTCAGCAGGTTGCCCCGCCATTAGAACTCTATCGCCAGCCAGCCAATCGCTTTGTCGCTGCCTTCATCGGTTCACCGCCGATGAACTTTCTACCCGTGACGCTCAAAGCGAACCAGATCGTACATCCCGATTTTGCGATCGCCCTATCCACCGGGTGGCAGCAGACGCTAACCGACTATTCACAGCAAACGCTCACCCTCGGCATTCGCCCAGAGCACATCGAAACCGGCCAGAAACCCGGCGCGATTCCAGCCACGGTGACTCATCTTGAAGCGCTTGGCAGCGAAACTTTTGTGATCGCCACCCTTGCAAATGGCTGTTCACTACAAATTCGCGTCGCCGCCGATCAGCCTGTAGAAATTGGCAGCACCCTGCAAATCAGCTTTCCGCTGCTATTCATTCATCTTTTCGATCCGGTCACAGAGCTTGCCATTCGCCCCTAAGACCCGCTAATGCCCCTAAGACCCGCTAATGAAAGTGCCTGCTTCAGCCCTCTTCTTCATCCACCATATTTGGACTAATTAGCGTAATATCAAACTCATCAGGCACCACCCCCGAAAACGTATCGCGCTCTAGCTGATAAAAAATCGCCCGCGCCTGAGGGCCAAACACAATCTCATCCTCGTTACACAGATCGTGAGATTGAAGCTTACGCCCATTGATCAACATACCGTTCGCGCTAGGCTTCCCTTTTAAGTTGCCATCGACAATCCGGTAATAGTCACTCTTATTATCTTTCGGTAACTGCACCAGCGTCGCATGATGACGCGATACAAACTGCGACGCCAGGCGAATATCGCACTTGGGATCGCGCCCAATCGAATACACTGAGCCCTCTAGCTCAACCTCTCGTCGCCCTTGACTATCTTCAACGATCAAAATGCTGGTGAGCTGAGAATCTGAAGACATAGCGCAATGCCAAGGTTAAAAAGAAGTAGGTTAAAAAGCGGTATAAAAATGAGCCTGAAACTAGCAGCGAAATCAGCAACGAGCCCTGCTTTACAATGTTGCCCGACCAACTCAGAATACATTACAACTTTTTTAGATGAATTTTTTAAATGCAGCCGTGCTCCCAATCGGGCCCAGCCGTGATCCTCTGATCTCTTAGCCACTTCACCCCCAAAAAGACCTAAAAAAAGAGGCAGCTCACCTGAGCTACCCCTTAAAGCTATAACCTTTAGTCAGCCAAACTTACGGGCCAATCCTACGGGCCAATCTAGCTTACGGCACCCACCTGAGCAGGCACCTTAGCGCTTGCCGTTATCGCCTCGTACGTTGCCCGCATCTTCAGACCGACCAACACCTGAAATAGGCCGCTGCCGTTTCTAGAACCCGGATAGTCTTTATGCTTCAGCAATAGCTCAGTCATTTCGCCATAGCGGTTAGTCGAAGTATTACTGAGATGGCTTTCTACGTAAATCAACTCTTCCAAACGGTCAAATTCCCCATCTAGCTCCAGCACAGAGACCTCATTGCCGTAGTAGCTATCAGGGCCATAGTTCATTCGTAGCCCAGGATAAGAGCAACTCAGCTTACGACCACAGGGAATCCAATTGATGGTCGAGCCCTCGTCAAAGAGATACACAGGCTCAAAACCAGGAATGCCTTCTCGCTGAATCAAGCGAACGCGCAGAATTTTGTTTTCCTTATCATCTGGAATTAGCTCAGTCGGCAAAATTTGGATGACAACATCGGCATACTGCTTTTGTACATCGATGTAAGCTTCAAAGTCAGGCTTGCGGGAATTGATCGCCGCGAGTACGTCTTCGTAGGTATGGCCGCGCTCAGCCATGTCGCGCTGAATTTTCCAGTTGATTTTTACCTCATCGCTGATGTCGAGGTAAACGCTAAAGTCGAGCAAACTGCGCACCCGCTCATCGTACAGAGGATGCAGCCCTTCAATCACCACAATCTTATTAGGTTCAACCTTTTCCGGCGGATCCAGTTCGCCCGTCTCATGGTTATAAATGGGCTTATCGATAGTTTTGCCTTCCTTCAGCGCTTTAATCTGCTCGTACATCAGATCAAAGTTATTGGCCTTAGGGTTCAAAGCCGTTATCCGCTGAACCTTGCGCTGCTTGCGATCCAAGCTGTGATAGTCATCCAAACAGATAACCGTCATAAACTCTTCGCCGAAGAGATCCATCAATCGGCGTAAAAAAGTGGACTTACCACAGCCTGAGTCCCCCGCTACTCCGATTAACACTACTTGGTCTGCTTTACTGGTCATAGCGTCCTCTACAACAAAGTCAAAATCATTTTTAAAGAATTTCCACAGGCAATCGATCACCCACCAACAGCCGCCTCTTGCCCTACTCGCCAGCAAAGCCACTGAAATCAAGGGCTTTACCCATTACACAATCACAAAATTTTATGATTTGAAACTTTTGATTACGTATATGAATGTTATCAGACACTACGACTCACGAACAAGCCGCTGTGCTGATAATGATTCCATAACAGCGATCCCTAGCTTCTATCGAGGTTTATTGCCAGCTTGAGCTATTTTTTTGGCCTTTAGCGTCAGCCAACCCTGACTCAGCGCATAGTCCAGCTTTACCCAAAACCCAAAAAATAAGTACTATGTTGGGTGTTGGCGGCAAGTACTAGGCATCCTTAAGTTTGAGTAGAACATAATATTCTTCGCTTGTATTTCTAATCAGCCAGTTCAAGGCAGACCGTTCAGACAGTCAGCTCAGAATGATAATCTAATACCTATTAAATAAATATCGAGCCACTCAAGGCTATTACTAAGGATGTATAACCCCAGCACAACTGGCAGCCCAATCAGCACTTCAGCCAATAGGCTCTATGTCTATGAAGTTGAAGGTGTGGGCCAAGGCGGTCAAGCAAGCGAAATGGTTGCCCCGCTTCGTCGTAGCGGTACCCTTTTAATCACCGTGCCCTATAGTCGTATGCAGCAAGAAGCCAAGCGAATCATGCAGCTAGGCGGCAAAATTGTCAGCATTTGCCCTGCTAGCGAGGGTGCATCGGCTGGTCAGGCTTCTGCTGAGAAATCTGTTAAGCGGCCTGTTGAAAAATCCGTTGAAACGTCTACAAGTAAGCCCATGACCCCAGCAAAAGAAAAGCAAAAAGTCCCCGTCAATATCTATAAGCCTAAAGAGCCTTATCTGGGCAGCTGTCTCTCCAATGATGAACTCGTTGCAGAAGGCGGAATCGGTACCGTTAGGCATCTCAAGTTTGACCTTTCCGAAGGCGACTTACACTACTTAGAAGGTCAGAGCATCGGCATCATTCCCGACGGCACTGACGACAAAGGTAAACCTCACAAAATTCGCCTCTACTCAATTGCTTCTACCCAGCATGGGGATGATGTAGACGATAAAACCGTCTCACTTTGCGTTCGCCAGCTAGAGTACAAAGATCCTGAAAGCGGCGAAACGATTAAAGGCGTTTGTTCCTCTTTTCTTTGCGGGCTAGAACCGGGCAAAAAAGTTCAAATTACTGGCCCAGTTGGCAAAGAAATGCTGCTCGCCGATGATCCTGAAGCCAACATTGTGATGATGGGTACCGGTACCGGGATTGCGCCTTTCCGTGCTTATCTATGGCGCATGTTCAAAGACCGTGAGCGTGCCGCCAATCCCGACTATCAGTTTAGGGGTAAAGCTTGGCTGATTTTTGGAATTCCGACGACTGCCAATATCCTCTACAAGGAAGAGTTAGAAGAGATTCAGTCTAGCTATCCTGAGAATTTCGAGCTGACCTATGCCATCAGCCGTGAGCAAACGAATTCAGAAGGGGGGCGGATGTATATCCAGCACCGGATCGCTGAAAATGCTGAAAAGCTCTGGAAAATGGTTCAAGAAGAGAAAACCTATGTCTATATCTGTGGCCTCAAGGGCATGGAAGATGGCATTGATGCAGCGATGGCAGCAGAATCTATTAAAGATGGCGTCGATTGGACAGAGTATCGCCGGTCGCTGAAGAAAGCACACCGTTGGAATGTAGAGACTTACTAAAGCTGTACTGGCGCTGTACTGGGATAAATTTCATCAATCCTAGTAGATCCTGGTAAATCCTATAAGGAGGGGCATTCTTCAGAGCGTCCCTCCTTTACAATTGGAAGGTTATGTTTGTGGGGCTAGAGCATTGGCTTTAAAGGTGGGGCTATTAGGGTTGGGCACCGTAGGCACGGGCGTTGCCAAAATTCTTTTAGATACTCAGGGCCGTCATCCGCTGCTACAGACGTTAGAGATTGCCAAAGTGGGGGTGCGATCGCTCAAGCCTCGCAGCATCGATCTACCCGACTCCCTTTTCGCCACCGACTTAGCCAGCATTGTCACCGATCCCGATATCGACATCATCGTTGAAGTCATCGGTGGATTAGAGCCTGCCCGCAGCCTGATTTTGCAGGCAATTGATCACGGTAAGCATGTCGTCACCGCCAACAAAGCCGTGATCTCCCGCTACGGCGAAGAAATTTATCAAGCGGCGACGGCAGCGGGCGTCTATGTAATGATTGAGGCCGCTGTGGGCGGCGGCATTCCGGTGATTGCCCCGCTCAAACAGGCACTCAGCGTCAACCGACTGCAAGCGGTCATGGGCATTATCAACGGCACTACTAACTACATTCTCACTCGGATGCAGAATGAGGGTGGCGATTTTGAACCGATTTTGACTGATGCTCAGGCCCTGGGCTACGCTGAAGCTGATCCGACGGCTGATGTGGATGGCCTTGATGCGGCGGATAAAATTGCCATTTTGGCGGCCTTGGCTTTTGGGGGCCGAATTAATCGAGACGATATTTACTGTGAGGGCATTCGTAACGTTAGCGCTGCTGATATTACCTATGCAGAGACGCTGGGGTTTGTGATTAAGCTATTGGCTATTGCCAAACTCTCCGATAGCAGCGATCCTGACTGCATTCAAGTGCGAGTCCATCCCACCCTCGTCCCGACTAGCCACCCACTGGCCAGCGTCAACGGGGTCAATAATGCCGTGCTGATTGAGGGCGACCCGATTGGTCAAGTCATGTTCTCCGGCCCTGGGGCTGGAGAAGGCCCCACCGCTAGCGCCGTTGTTTCCGACTTGTTGAACATTGCGGCAAGCCTTGCCATGGGTCAAAATCCTAACCCGTTACTTACCTGCTCTCACAGCCACATGCTCAGCATTCTGCCGAATTCAGAAGTCGTCACCCGCCTATACGTGCGCCTGCTGGTAAAAGATACCTCTGGCGTGATTGGCAAGCTCGGCACCTGCTTCGGTCAGCACAATGTCAGCCTCGAATCGATTGTGCAAATTGGCATTCAAGACGACTTGGTAGAGCTGGTGGTGGTGACTCACGAAGTACCGGAGGGCGCATTTCAAAAAGCGCTGAGTGAAATTCGTCAATTTCCTGAAGTCAAAGATATTCCTAGTTTGCTGCATGTCCTGTAGCCGTGTCACTAGCTGTGCCAATTGACTTTTTGCTATGTCTGAACTAGCCTCAGGCGAAGACCTTTATCAGTGGCGACAGTGGGCGATTCAGTTGGCCCAAGCACATAAGATTGATTCAGAAGAAGTGGACTGGCTTTTGCAGGGACTGACACCGCTGAGCAGTTTATCGCTACGGCTGGGCGATTATCGCGATCAGCCAAGCATTTTACTCAAAGCTGGTCTTACGAGCCTGAGCGCTATGTGGCAGCAGCGAATCAATCAGCGCGTTCCGGTGCAGTACTTGGCGGGCGAAACGCCTTGGCGAAATTTTTCTATCGTCGTTTCACCAGCGGTTTTAATTCCTCGTCCTGAAACGGAACTTATTATTGATATTGCTGAAGCACTGGTGACGCAAAACCCGCTAACAGAGCAGCTCAAGCAAGGGCATTGGGCCGATATTGGTACCGGGAGTGGCGCGATCGCCCTCAGCCTCGCCTACCAATTTCCTACGGCAACCATTCACGCGACTGATATCAGCCTTGCAGCGCTAGAAATTGCCCAGATCAACGCCCAGCAAAACCAGCTAGCTAAGCGCATTACTTTCTATCAGGGCAGTTGGCTATCGCCACTCACCTCATTGCGAGGCCAGCTATCAGCCATCATCTCCAATCCGCCCTACATCCCAACTAAAACGGTGCCTACACTTCAACCTGAAGTGACGAACCATGAACCTCACCTTGCTTTGGATGGTGGCTCTGATGGCCTAGACAGCATTCGGACGCTGATTGAGTGTAGCGCCGAATATTTGCAACCTAGCGGCATTTGGCTGATAGAGCTGATGGCGGGTCAAGCCGAAACGGTGGCGGATTTGCTTGACCTGCAAAAGATCTACACTGAGATTGCCATTCACCCTGACCTTTCAGGCATTCAGCGATTTGTCTCTGCCCGCAAAGCTCTATAATTTCTTCACCAATACTATTTTTTTATGGAAAGTACAGCTACGCTCGACGGCATCCTGGCGATTACAGCGATCGCCATACTCCTCGGCGGCCTCTTCCTCCTCTTCGATGGCCTCAACGGCACTAATGATAAAAAATAGCCAGCCTGTCTCCCCATTCAGACAGGTAAGCTTAAGTTATGTACTTGGGAGATCCGTACTATGCTCATTCAAAAGGGAGCACGTCATTCTCTGGCCAGAGAATTTAGAAGGACTGAAAACTCGTTGGCAAGCACAACGTAAAACCAGGCTTCATTATTCTTTCTGTAGAGAATGACGTGCTCCCCATTCAAAAGATTGTCCAAGCGCTACAAGACATCCCTGAAAACAAACTAGCCGAACTATATGATTTGATTCATCCCTTCCGCCTTGGCCTAGATACGGTAAAGCCGCAACCTCGTAAACCGGGTCTTCTCTCTGGCAAACTCGGTGATGTCTTTTTTGAGCCGTTGCTCGAAGAGGAGCTTCAGCAGTGGGAATGAGCTCTTTCTCCTCTTCGACGGCCTCGATGGCACTGATGACAAAAAATAAACTTAGATTGCCTGATGATGATATACAGCTCTGTCTCAAATATTTAATAGCAAAAGTCACCGTCACTTGGTCTGCTCTGCTCCTTAGACTGCCGAAGAGCACCAATAATTGTCGAAACATAGACGCAGCGCTTAGCGCTGCTGACTCGCTGACTCGATAAAGTGACTCTTCCCAAGCGAGAAGCAACGTTCCCTTTATGGTCAAACCGAACTGTACGTCCATTCCCAGACTGCTGAAGTGTAGTTTCACTATCTATCTGAATAGAGGGATTTCCGAGCGGCTCCCAATTAGAAACAAGTGAAAGCGCCATCTGGGGATGAACGCTCCACTCTACCGAATCATTGATGTCTCGAATAGAAAACTGCCACTCAGAATGAGTTTGCTGAGCTTTTGATTGGGCTTGTTGAATCCGACATTCCGCACTTCCAATTGGCACATTGGGTATTTAAACGAAGCAATAAGAATCACAGCCATTTTTTCTAGCATGGTTCTCAATAGTTAACCTTAATTGAGAATTTTTATGACTTAGTTCATTTGAACTGCTAA
>JBGTIK010000211.1:0-6228 GCA_041745715.1 Phormidesmis sp. | reverse complement strand
CATGGTTCTCAATAGTTAACCTTAATTGAGAATTTTTATGACTTAGTTCATTTGAACTGCTAAGCCATGAAAGTCTTTCCAAAACAGGGCTCTATCATTAATACCTGAGTGTGACACTTCAAAGGGCGGAATGTGGGTTAGAAAGCTGATAGATTAACTTACTTAACTACACTGAGGTACAAGGCGAATTTTCCACGTATCTAGATATTTATGACGGCTGTATGGAAGAACCTTTATGTTCTGTGTGTAAAGCATGGTCGGCTCTGCCATAAAGAATGAATAAAAACCATTTGTTCTTTGGCGATCTATCGAGGATTCGTATCACATTTAGAGTAGTCACATATTGATATCGCTAGATACGTTGAGTGAATGCTTCGAGATATTGATTTTAGTTCCGTTGAAGAAGCTGCCATTGAAGCGTCTTCGCCTGTCACTGTTCCTCCTCAGCGATCAGATTTGCAGCCCGCATCTATGAAATTATTAGATCGATCTCTGCCCAAAGCGGGAGATTGGACGTTCTTCGGCGCACCTGTGACTCAAAATTTGCAAGTTGACGAATTAGAGCAAAAGCTAGAAGGCCCTCATCTGTGGGTAGTCAATAGTCGTCGCCGCAATGGCCTAATTGTGGTGCGAGAGTTTCATGCCGAATTTGCTGGCCCAGGCGCAGCGGTCGGTGGCGATCTCGATAGCGATATTGTTAAAGTCATTCCCATTGGCAAGCTTTCGCTGCTAGAGCCCGATTCCCATGAATCTCAGCAGAATGCGATTAAAATTCGCTTGCAGTGGATCCGGCTGACGCAAAACTTCACCGATCAGGCGAGCCCGGATGATCGCGCTCGGATGATTTTGGAGCAGTTTAAAACGTATTTTGATCAAGAAACGGTAGATTCGGTGCCGAATGAAGCCTTTGCAATGCTAGTAGGCGTACTGCCGCAGACTATTCACCGCGTTCGATCAGGGTTTGTCTGGTGATTTATCCGTAGGTTTTGGGTGTGCTCAGACTGTGATGCTCAGGTTACGATTATTGTCCGAGAATCTTTTGTAAGTTGCTCAAGGTGCGTTGATTTTCGGCGGCGGTACCAATGCTGATGCGCAGTCCGCCGCCCGTGTAGCGAACTAGGGTGCCTTTATCTTTAAGCTGCTCGGATAGCTGCGTAAGGCCGTCTGCTTGGTCTGTGGGTTGATCTGTGGATTGTAAGGTGGTGAGAGCGCGTTGGCGAAGCTTCGCCTCTGGCGAATCGCTCAATTGTACATATACAAAGTTGCCTTGACTGGGCCACACCTGCAAAGCCGGGTGATCTACCAATGCTGCTAGAAGCTTGTCCCTTTCGGTGAGGATCGTTGGGATTTGAGTCAGTAGCTGATCGGCGTGAGCAAGGGCAGTGAGGGCAGCGGCTTGAGAATGGCTCGGTAGGTTGTAGGGCAGTCTGAGCTTTTCTAAAGCAGCGATGATGTCAGCATGGCCAATGCCGTAGCCAACGCGGTGAGCGGCTAGGCGAAAGGCTTTTGATAAAGTGCGGGTAATCAGCCAGTTTGGGCGATTGAGGGCCTCGGCTAGGGTGGTCTGGCCGCTGAATTCGAAGTAGGCTTCATCGACCACAACTAGGATGTCGGTCGGCAACTGCTGAAGCCAAGTTAGTTCCGCGCGGGTAAGGGCATTGCCGGTCGGTGAGTTGGGATGCACCATAAAAATCACTCGTACCAGCGGGCCATCTTTAACCGCTGCGTCAATGGCCGCTTGGGCAGCGGTTAAGTCCACCTCGAAGTTGGGTGTTCGCGCGACGCTGCGCACCGGGACGCCGAGCGTCTGCGCTAAGATGCCGTACATTGAAAACGTGGGGGTCGCAACCAGTACTGAACCGTGCCCCCCAAGGCAGGTGGCCATAATGACGGAGCGAATAAGTTCGTCGGAGCCGTTACCGAGGGTGATGTTTGTGGGGGCAATCGATTCGGGGGCAATGTTGCCTGATTGAATGGCGTAGGTCATGACGGCGCGCTTGAGAGCAAGCTGATCGCCGTCGGGATAGCGGTTGGCCGCGATCGCTTGTTCATACTGCTCAGCCAACGCCGCTTTGATAGATTCCGGCAAATCAATCGGGCTCTCATTGGTATCTAGTGGATCTAAAACTGGCTGCGAGACGGCTTCTTTCTCGTTAGCTGGCTCAGCAGGATGAGGTGACTGGTAAGCAGTGAGTTGAGCCAAATCATCGCGGAGAAAAGCCATACACAGGAGCGATCGCTTAGAATCGACCGATTAATTAAAGAAGCGCTACACAGAAAAGCGCTGACTGCATTTTACCGCGATGCTCATCAGGTATTATGGCTGCGTCTTCTGTTTATCCCTCTTTTTGGCCACTATGACAGCATCTTTTCGCATTACGCTCCTTCCTGGCGACGGCATCGGCCCCGAAATTATGTCGGTAGCGGTGGCCGTCTTGAAGCAAATTGGATCACAGCACAACCTTGATTTTCACTTTACAGAAGCCTTGCTAGGAGGCGCGGCAATTGATGCGACCGATTCGCCGCTGCCGGATGAGACCCTAGCAGCTTGTCAGGCCAGCGATGCTGTCCTGCTCGCCTCGATTGGCGGCTATAAATGGGATAGCTTACCGAGAGCGCAGCGACCAGAAACAGGGCTACTGGGCTTACGATCGGGGTTAGCTTTGTTTGCAAACCTGCGACCTGCAACGATTTTGCCGCAATTACTAGGGGCATCTTCGCTGAAGCCGGAAATTGTTGAAGGGGTCGATATTATGGTGGTGCGTGAGCTGACAGGCGGCATTTACTTTGGCCAGCCCAAGGGCATTTTTGAATTAGAAAACGGTGAAAAGCGCGGCGTCAGCACGATGGTCTATAGCAGCAGCGAGATTGATCGCATTGGGCGGGTGGCTTTTGAAACAGCGCGAAAGCGGCAAGGACGGCTGTGTTCGGTAGATAAAGCGAACGTGCTGGAAGTGTCGCAGCTATGGCGTGATCGCATTACCGCCCTTAGTCCTAAATACCCTGATGTAGAACTTTCTCACCTATATGTAGACAACGCTGCAATGCAGCTCGTGCGCGCCCCCAAACAATTTGACACTATTGTTACGGGCAATCTCTTCGGGGACATTCTCTCGGACGCGGCAGCAATGCTGACTGGCAGCATCGGCATGTTGCCCTCGGCAAGCCTCGGCGAAAGCGGCCCCGGCGTCTTTGAGCCCGTCCATGGCTCAGCGCCAGACATTGCCGGACAAGATCAGGCCAATCCCTTGGCCCAAGTGCTCAGCGCTGCTATGATGCTGCGCTATGGGCTCAATCAGCCCGCTGCTGCCGACCAAATTGAGCAAGCTGTCTTGGCTGTACTTGACCAGGGTTACCGAACCGGAGACATTATGTCACCGGGAATGAAAGCCGTCGGCTGTAAAGAAATGGGGCAGGCTTTGCAAAAGGCACTAGAGCCTTAATTTTTGATTTGGGTCGAATTTGGGGCATGATTTGGGCCTGAATGGTCTGTTTTCAGCCCAGTTCTTAGCCGATGTACTGAGCTTTGCTGTAAAGTTCACTGTTATTTAGAGTCACGGGGAGTTGATTTAAGATGAATGGAGTTACCGCACCGCCTAGAGGCTTGTCGTCACGCCAGATGAGAACGTCAAACATGCCGCCTGAAAGCACCGATCCGCTTGCCTTTGGAGATGATTCGGTTTTGCTCAATCCAGAGCTTATTAAGGCCGCACGCCACATTTACCGCACCTTTTATGAAGTGCATCCCGAAGTCATGCAGCGCCCAATTGGCGTCGCGATTGGCCGCCGCAACTATCGCGGCAAGCTCGTTTTTGGCGACAAACCTGTGTTGCTGCCTCAGGAGTGCTTTGTCCCCTTCAGCCAAATCGAACCTGGCCTCATTTAATGCACATCGGATAAACGGGGCACTCTGAGAAGGTATTTAATCCCCTTTATCGCCGACTGCGTACCTAAACTGAGTGGATATTTTTGTTCCTATTCTGATAGTTTTTATTCTGGGATCTGCGGTTGGAAGCTTTTTAAATGTGGTGGTTTACCGGCTACCGGTGGGGCTGTCGCTGATTCATCCGCCTTCTCGCTGCCCAAGGTGCGAAACTCGGCTCAAGACCTATGACAATGTGCCAGTGTTTGGCTGGCTATGGCTCAAAGGCAAGTGCCGGAGCTGCCGGTTGCGGTTCGCTATCCGATGGTGGAGTTTGCGACAGGCGCTCTGTTTGTGGCGGTGTTTATGTTTTTTGGCCCGACTTGGCAAACGCCGGGGCATTGGATTTTCGTGTGCTGGCTGCTGGTGCTAGCGCTGATTGATCTCGATACGATGACCTTGCCAAATAGCCTCACCGCTTCGGGGCTCGTGTTGGGCTGGGGATTTCAGGGGGCGATTAGCTATTTGCAAGCACCCACGCTAAGTCATGTGACAGCCGGGGTGATGTCGTCTGTAGTGATTAGCTTGGCGGGGCTGTGGCTGTTTGATTTGATTGGCTTGGTCGGCAGTATGGCGTTTGGTAAGCCAGCAATGGGCGGCGGGGACTCTAAGCTGGCGGCGATGATGGAGGCTTGGTTAGGGGGAACGGGGCTGCTGCTGGCGACTTTTTTGGCGGCGGGGCTAGGATCGGTGATTGGGGGAGGCGCGATCGCTCTTGGTGCTCTCGGCCCCAAGCAGCACATTCCGTTTGGCCCCTATCTAGCTTTGGGCGCTGTGCTGACGCTGTTTTATGGCGATCAGCTGATTGGGGCGTATCTAGCCGTGTTCTTCCCAGTAGGCCTTTAGGCAACGCGCCACCGCCGCTTAAAAGCGCCCATATCATAAGAATCTTCAGCTAAATTGCTCAACTGGGGAATCAAGCCAGTAGGATGAATAAGGAATCGGTCTCGTTGAAATCACTGATTTATCGCGGAGTGCGGACGCATTCGTACTTTGCCGGTCACTTTGCGCGTCACTTTGCCTGTCGTCTTTCTCTGTCGTTTTAGAAGGCGCTTAGCCGATACAGGTGCATTCGAGCAACGTGACTACCGCTATCAGTGGGTTTGTGAGGCCGCGAACTTACTCAGGTTTGATGAGCGAAAAAATGTCACTGTTTGACTGGTTTGCCAATCGCAAAAAAACGGGTCTAATTAGCGAGGATCGGCACGAGCGCGAAATCGCCGATGGCCTTTGGACAAAGTGCGAGCGCTGCGATGTGCTCACCTACACCAAAGATTTACGCGCTAACCAAAAGGTCTGCCCGGAGTGCGGCTTTCACCATCGGATTTTTAGCGGCGATCGCATCGAACAGCTCATTGATGTCGGCACTTGGAACGCTATAGACACTCAAATTGCGCCCAAAGACCCGCTGCGGTTTCGCGATCGCAAAGCCTATGCCGACCGCTTGCGCGATACTCAAGCCAAAACCAAGCTGATCGATGGCGTACAGACCGGTATTGGCAATATTCACGGTGAGCCTGCGGCCCTCGGAATCATGGACTTTCGCTTCATGGGAGGCAGCATGGGTTCAGTCGTCGGCGAAAAGCTCACCCGACTCATAGAGCGCGGCAGTGCCGAACACCTGCCGGTCTTCATCGTCTGTGCCTCAGGCGGAGCCCGGATGCAGGAAGGGATGCTCAGCCTCATGCAAATGGCCAAAATCTCAGCAGCGTTAGAGCGCCACCGCGAAGCGAAACAGCTTTACATTCCTATTCTTACCCACCCCACGACCGGCGGGGTAACCGCTAGCTTTGCGATGCTAGGTGACATTATTTTGGCCGAGCCGGAGGCGACGATTGGCTTCGCGGGTCGGCGAGTAGTCGAGCAGACCGTGCGAGAAAAGCTTCCCGAAGGCTTCCAAACGGCAGAATACCTGCTGCGCCACGGCTTCGTCGATAAAATTGTGCCTCGACCAGAGCTTAAGCAAATGCTGGCTCAGCTAATTCGGCTCCATCGTCCGGTTGAAAAAAGGCAAGTTGCCGCCACCAAACCGATTGAAATGCTCAAGCAGGTAGAAACCGTGCTCAAAGGCGCTGAATAATTGCCGAATGTCCCCTAACTGTCTACGAAATATCCGTAGAATCAATGGCACTGACTTAAGCTGAAAGCTATAAAACATAAGGCTTTCAGACCGATTTCATGAGACCTACTCTTGTCAAGAACGATTTTCTCAACGAGGACACAGGGCTTACAGCGGCGCACATTTGTGAACTCAGCGTCAATTTAGCTGTCCTGAAGGATTAAGAAAAATCGCTAAATCTCATATG
>JBGTIK010000210.1:0-8270 GCA_041745715.1 Phormidesmis sp. | reverse complement strand
AAGTCGCTCAGAACGTCGGCCTACGCCTGATGAAATTCACGGCCAAAAGCTGCCCTATCCGGCTAGCCAAGAAGATATGAACTTGGCCCCTGATAGCGATTTATCCAATTATCAAGCGGCTGGAAAGCTCACTGGAAAAGTTGCCATCATTACAGGGGGTGATTCTGGAATTGGCCGAGCAGTCGCCATAGCCTACGCAATGGAAGGTGCAAAAGTCGCTATTTTGTACAATGTTAACGATGCTGACGCCGACAAGACCGCCGCGATGGTCAAAGAGCGTGGCAGCGAGTGCTTGCCGATAAAGATGGACGTGCGCAAACCCGAAGAATGCGAATCAGCCGTTCAGCAGACGATCGATAAGTTCGGTAAGCTCAATATTTTAGTCAATAACGCCGCTTTCCAAATGGTGCAAAGAGACTTGTCTGATCTCACCATCAAACAGTTTCACGAAACCTTTGAAACCAACGTCTTTGGTTACTTTCATATGTTTAAAGCGGCGCTGCCGCACCTGAGCGCAGGTGATGTCATTATCAACACGGGATCCATTGTAGGCAAAATGGGCAAAGGAATGCTGGTAGATTATTCGGCTAGCAAAGGGGCAGTGCACACCTTAACCAAATCTTTAGCTCAAGCCTTGGCTGAGAAAAAGATCCGCGTCAACTGCGTCGTTCCGGGGCCGGTATGGACACCGAATATTCCAGCGACAATGCCTATAGACAAGGTAGAAGGTTATGACAGCGACAATGCCATGAAACGAGCCGGACAGCCTGAAGAACTCGCGCCCGCTTACGTATTTTTGGCGGCTGAAGACAGCAGCTTTATGACGGGTGCACTAGTCGATGTCACGGGCGGACAGCTTTCTAGCTAGCGGATTAACTTGCTAATTAATTGGCTAATCAATTTGGGAATTAGTGTCCTTTTCAATCTTAGGCACAATGTCAGGGCGCTCTTTGCCTTCCCAGCCAGCGGGTCGTTTGGAGTTATACCAAGCAATCGAGCCGATGCTGACAGCCGCGACAAAGCCCACAATACCCACGATGGTTAAAAGCAAGGAATAAGGAATGGAGCTATCGATTGATTCTTGTGCGAGTAAAGCCGTTACGAGTAAAACCATGCTGAAACTCTGCTCTTGTCAAAAAAACGATTTTCCTACCATACCAGTTGGTTTTTTCAAGTGGTTGACTTACCAAACTTTTTTATACGGTTAGGAATTTAGAGAAGGTTTAAGGCAAGGGGTTGAGGCGGTAATAACGATGAAGGATAGCCCTGAAAAAGTAGCTAAAGCTGCCGGATTACGATACGTGCAGGATGACTCGGCAGGTATTAGCCGCCAAAAGCAGGGCAAAGGCTTTAGTTACAGGTTGCCGGATGGTTCAACCGTTTCTGCTGAGGAGTGCGATCGCATCGAATCCTTAGCTCTACCCCCTAGCTGGCACGACGTCTGGATCTGCCCCAATCCAAACGGCCACTTGCAAGCCACGGGCCGTGATGCCAAAGGCCGTAAGCAGTACCGCTATCACCCCAACTGGCGAAATTTGCGAAATTTGCAAAAGTTCGAGCGAATGGTGCCTTTTGGCCTTGCGCTACCGGAGTTACGCCAGCAAACCCAAGCAGATTTAAGTTTGCCCAAGCTTTCGCGTCAAAAAGTTGTTGCTGCCATCGTACAGCTGTTGGATCGCACTTTGATTCGAGTGGGCAATGTGGAATATGCCAAGCAAAACAAGTCTTATGGGCTGACGACTTTGCGCGATCGCCACGTGAAAATCAAAAAAGACCACATAGACTTTCACTTCGTTGGTAAAAGCGGCATTGAACACGATATCGCCATTGAAGATCCTAAGCTGGCCAAAGTCGTTCGCCGCTGCCGCGACATTCCTGGCTACGAACTTTTTCAGTACTACGATGAAGAAGGCAACCGTCACAGCGTCGATTCGGGCGATGTAAACGACTATCTTAAAAGCGTAACCGGCGAAGACTTTACCGCCAAAGATTTCCGCACTTGGGCCGGTACAACTGTTGCAACCGATACGCTACATCAGCTAGGCGAATGGGAAAAAGAAACCGACGCTCAAAAAAACGTTGTCACCGCGATTAAAGCCGCTGCCACTCAGCTCGGCAACCGTCCTGCGACTTGCCGTAAGTACTACGTTCACCCCATTGTGCCTGAAAATTATTTAGCAGGCGAACTAATCAAACAGCTCAGTGAAACCCAAAAACAGATATTAGCCGATCCAGATACCTGGTTAGAGAATCATGAAAAAGCTGTTCTACTGCTCTTGAAATCAATCTAAAAGAAGATATTGCTTTAGCAACGAGCCAGTACAACAGAGCTGTCTGACAAAAGACACACAGAATCTACAAAATCTCCCATCCTTCAGGAAGGTGTGTAGGAACGTAGGTGGGAATGCGAGTGTGATTGGCGCGCTGAGCTTGTATAATTTCTACCAGAATCTCATATGATTCCACCAGTCTAGGCCCCGGTCGATTGAAATATTGGTTGCCGTCAGTCACGTATACTCTTTTGTTTTTAACGGCATCGAGCTGATGCCATTCGGCGTGAGCAGCCATTTCTGCTGTGGCTTGGCGAGTCTGAGCCAGATCGTAGCCGCAGGGCATGACTACAATAATATCTGGATTAGCGCTCACCAGTTCGGCCCAGCTCAGCCAATCAGAATGCGCTCCGGCTTTGCCAAAACAGTCATCCCCGCCCGCTAGCTGTACCAGCTCCGGCACCCAGTTTCCAGCGGCCATCAGCGGCTCTGTCCACTCTATGCAGGCAACTGTGGGCCGAGGCTGGCAATCTAGCGAAACGATGCGAGACTTTAACTGGTTTATGGTGTTTGTGGCTAGTTGCTCGCTTCCGGGCGAGCTATCTAGCGCTTTAGCCACCCGGCTCATATCTGTCCAGACATCTGCTAGGCGCTCAGGCTGAAGTGACACCACTTGAATCGCTTGAGAATAGTCTGAGCCATTATCTGAGCTGTCATCTAAGCCATCAGTTGCGACCAGCTCTGTGACTGCTTGCTCAACGTCTTTCAAGCTGACCGCACAAACCTCGCACTGTGCCTGAGTGATGATATGCGTAGGCCGTAAGTCCGCAAGAATCTCTGTTTTGACTCGATATACGCTAAGCGCTGATGTCAACAGCTCAGTGACGCGCCCGTGAATCTCCTCGCTGGTGCCGACGGGGTTGAACTTGGGCTCTGTGCAAATAGGAAGAGATTGGACGAAGCTGGGATAGTCACATTCGTGCGATCGCCCTACCAAATACTGACCATAGCCCAAACTAGCGACAATCTCCGTCGCGCTCGGAATCAAGGACACAATTCGCAGGGCTGGTCGATGGCTGCTATCTGTTGAATCAAGACTATTCATATAAATTTCTCTCATAAGAACTTATCTGACCGGCCAAGCTCATCTACTTGCTCCGGGCACACTAGCATCGTAGCCCCCGGATGAATTGTCCATCAGCCGCTTTTTATGCAATTTGCACCCAAACACTCCTTGCTTGAGCCACAGATCATAGAAGGCGATCTGCGATCGCTCGGCATTAATTCTGTGCTTAGCGATCTGCCCCTACATACTTTTTCAATCGCTCCCGATTGCACCATTCAAGCGCTCATGGATTGCTTTGTTCAAGCTCCGGACTTACCGGGTGTTGTCATCGCTGAAGCAGAGCGCGTCAGCATTCTCTCACGGCAGCAGTTTTTAGACTGTATGCTGCAATTAGGCCATACCAGCTTTTGTCAAGAAGGCTCCGTTCGCTTCATCCTCAGCCAAGCCAACCGTAAAGCTCTGAAGCTATCTGGCGATACCTCCATCTTGCTCGGTGCGCAGCAAGCGCTCAAGCGCCCAATTGAACAGCAAAGCGATCCGCTGTTAATCCAGCAGGTCGATGGCTACCGGCTGTTAGATGCTCACACTTTAAATATTGCTCACTGGCAAATTCGTGGAATCGAAACCCAAATTCGCTACGAACGACTGCACATGCAGCTCTTGCAAAGTGAAAAAATGGCAGCATTAGGCAGCCTAGTCGATGGCGTCGCCCATGAGATCCTCGATCCTGTGAGCTTTATTTGGGGCAATTTGGGCTATATTGCTTCGTACGCTAAGCAGCAGAACGATCTGCTGTTGGCCTACGAAGCCGAACTGCCGAAGCCACCGCCCCGAATTGTTCAGCTTAGAGAAGACATTGAAATCGATTATCTGCGCAGCGACTTGCCCGCCGCGATTAGCAGCGTCCGCAGCGGAGCCCATCGGCTCAAGCAGCTAGCCACTAGCCTACAAAACTTCTGCCACATTGATGAAATTCATCCTCGCCCGACAGATATTCATGCGTTGCTAGACAGCACCTTACGGCTATTGCGCAGCCGCTTGAGCACATTGATTACAATTGAGCGCTGCTACGGCAAATTGCCGCTTGTGCCCTGCTTTCCGGGGCAGCTTGGCCAAGTGTTTATGGACGTATTTATCCATGCCATCGACTCTTTGCTCGCGCAAGCCCAGCGAGAACATTGCACCGACAGCCTCGCCCCTAATAAAATGCCTCAAATTGTGATCACAACCTGCGTGCTCGCCGATCAAGATAGCCCTGAAGCGAGGCCCGATGAGGCCCGCTGGATTTCTATTATTATTAGCGACAATGGCCCAGGGCTGCTACCCGAAACCAAAGCTCAAATTATTGAATCGTTTTCTACTGAGTGCCGCTCTCGTCAGGAGGCGGGCTTAGCTATGAGCTATCAGATTGTGACTGCTAAACACGGTGGCCGGTTTTGGATCCGCTCTTGTCACGCCTCGGAAAGTAACGCTAGCGACGTCAAGCGATGCCCTAAGAAGGTTTTACCATCGCTCACTGGCACCGAATTTGAAACTTTACTACCGCTAACTGTGGCGCTGTAGCGCTCTATCCTGACTCAGTACAGATCACCTACTAGGGCTGGCTAAATACGGGCAATCGTCACTGCTTCAGGCTGATCTTGATACTTCCCACGGCGAGTTTCGTAGCTGATTTCGCATTCTTCGCCTTCTAAAAACAAGAGCTGGACAACGCCTTCATTGGCATAAATGCGGCAGTCGGCGCTGGAAGAATTAGAAAATTCTAACGTCAAGTAGCCGCGCCATCCGGCTTCGGCAGGGGTGAGGTTGGCAATGATACCGCAGCGGGCGTAGGTACTTTTACCAATGCAGATGGTGGTAATGTCGATGGGCATTTGCAGCCGCTCTAGGGCGACGCCGAGGCCGTAGGAATGAGCCGGAAGAATGAAGTAGCTGCCGTTGTCGTCGGTTTTGAGCTGAGCAGGCTCTAGGTTGTCGGGGTTGAAGTGTTTGGGGTCGATGACGGTGCCCGGAATATGGCGAAAAATGCGAAATTCTTTGGGCGAGAGGCGAATGTCGTAGCCATAGGAAGAAAGGCCGTAGCTGATGACTGGAATGTCGTGGGGCCCGCTAGGCAAAACTTGCGCCCGGCGAATCAGGGTAGGCTCAAACGGTTGAATTAACCCTCTGCTGGCGGCGGCTTTGATCCAGGCATCGTTTTTGATCATGAGAATTGAGGGGTTTGGTGGCGGGCAATGGCGCTATACAACGTAGTTACGGCGAAATTCGGTGACCTGATCGGCGACGGCTAGCAGCGATTCAGGCATTTGCGGCCCGGTTAAAATCACTTCGACATGGGGGGGGCGTTTTTTGAGCAGCGTTAGTAGCTCATTTTCTTTAATGAGGCCAAAGTCTATCGCTAGGCTAAGTTCATCGAGTACGACGAGGCCGTATTTACCTTCATTGACGACGGTTTGGGTGTGTTGCCAAAGGGCCGTGAGGGCAGCTTGGGTGGTGGGTGCGATCGCTGGCCCGCTAATACATTCTGGGCTCTGGCAGCGAATCCACGTCAGGTTTTGGCCCATTTGAATCGGCTGCTGTGGGCCTTGGCCTAAGCCACCTTTTAAAAACTGCACCACTAAAACGGGCATCCCTTGCTCAGCGACGCGCATCGCCTGCACCATTACATTTGTAAAAAAGGTGCGGTGCTGAGAGGTAAAGACCTGTACCGTACCTTCGATGGCGCGCAGCATCGGATGGTTGCGGACTTCGCCTGCAAGGGGGGCGGGCAGAGAACCGCCAGGAAGTGCTCTGAGCTGTGAAACCATAGGACGATAAGGCAGGGCAGGAATAAATTTGGCGTTGGCTGACAGGTTGACTTAACTTGAATTGACCAACCAAATATAGCGTAGTTGGATCGCTTTATTGCGAGTAAAAGCGCTACATATTGAGAATTAAGGTTTCTTGATATATGGTTTCATAGCGTTTGAATGAATGGATGAATAGATCTACGCTCATTCTGTGGCTCAATTGATTAAAGACTATGCTAGCTAGCAGCGTGTCATAAATAAAGGTGAATGGATGACTTGGCAACGCCCTGATAACCGTCAGCCGGATGAGCTGCGAGCGATTAAGTTTGAGCGGCACTTTACGCAATATGCAGCCGGTTCGGTGCTGGCTCACTGTGGCCATACGCGGGTGCTCTGTACGGCTTCAATCAGTGAACAGGTGCCTCGGTTTTTAAAAGGTTCTGGTAAAGGCTGGCTGACGGCGGAGTATCGAATGCTGCCCGGTGCGACCCATACGCGCAATGAGCGAGAGCTGATGAAGCTGTCGGGCCGCACGCAAGAGATTCAGCGGTTGATTGGGCGTAGCCTGCGCTCAGCGCTAAATATGGAGGCTTTAGGTGAGCGCACGTTAACGATTGATGCCGATGTGTTGCAGGCCGATGGTGGGACACGCACGACCGCGATTATGGGGGCTTATGTGGCTTTAGAGGATGCAGTAGCTCACCTGATCCAATCTGGCCAGCTCAGCGCCTCTCCGCTGCGCCACCAAGTTGCCGCGATTTCAGTCGGCCTGCTCGAAGGCGAGGCTTTTTTAGATCTCAACTACCCTGAAGACTTTGCTGCTGATACTGATTTCAACGTAGTGATGAACGAAAAGCTTGAATTTGTTGAAGTGCAGGGCACAGCAGAAGCCGGTAGCTTCACTCGAAAGCAGCTCAACGGCCTGCTCGACTACGCCGAAAAAGGCATCGCTGAAGTCATGACGCTGCAAAAAGCCGCGCTGAAAGTTGGGCTTTAAGCTTGGTATAACCGGCCAGAAGTGCTACATTCCCACCATAATTAATGCGGTTCCTTCGGTATCGTTCCTACGGCGTTTTCACTTATGGCGAAAGACCTGCGAGATTTTCTCAAAAAAGTTATATCCAGAGGACAGTTGCAGCATGTTTCTGCGCTGGTCGATCCGAACTTGGAAATTGCAGAAATTTCTAACCAGTTGCTGCAATCGGGTGGGCCAGCGGTGCTGTTTGAAAACGTCAAGGGTTCACCTTATCCGGTGGTGGTGAACCTATTGGGCACTGTCGAGCGGGTTTGCTGGGCGATGAATATGGAGCATCCCGACGAGCTAGAAGTGCTAGGAAAAAAGTTGGGTATGTTGCAACAGCCTAAGCCGCCGAAAAAGATTTCACAGGCAATTGACTTGGGTAAGGTGTTGTTTGATGTGGTCAAAGCTAAGCCGCGACGAGACTGGCTGCCTGCCTGCCAACTGGTCGTGAAGCTAGACGACAGAGTAGACTTGACTAAAATTCCAATTATTCGCCCCTATCCCAAAGATGGCGGTAAGGTGGTGACGCTTGGACTGGTGATTACCAAAGACTGTGAAACCGGTGTCCCGAATGTGGGCGTGTATCGGTTGCAGCTTCAGAGCAAAACCACGATGAGTGTACAGTGGCTGTCGGTGCGCGGCGGGGCGAGGCATCTGCGCAAAGCGGCGGAGCGAGGGAAAAATTTGGAGATAGCGATCGCCATCGGTGTCGATCCCTTAATCATCATGGCAGCGGCCACCCCAATTCCGGTCGATCTTTCAGAATGGCTATTTGCAGGGCTTTATGCCGGTAAAGGCATTTCTTTAGCCAAGTGTAAAACCGTCGATTTAGAAGTGCCCTCGATGTCGGAGTTTGTGCTGGAAGGCACGATTACGCCGGGTGAAACCGCTACCGATGGCCCCTTTGGCGATCATATGGGCTACTACGGCGGGGTAAATGAAGCTGCCCCACTGATTCGCTTTCACTGTATGACGCACCGCAAAGCGCCGGTGTATTTGACCACCTTTAGCGGCAGACCGCCAAAGGAAGAAGCGATGATGGCGATCGCGCTCAACCGCATCTACACCCCGATTTTGCGTCAGCAGGTTTCCGAAATCGTTGATTTCTTCCTGCCGATGGAAGC
>JBGTIK010000209.1:0-15731 GCA_041745715.1 Phormidesmis sp. | reverse complement strand
GTTAATCCACTGACGCGCCAAATTGAAACGACCCTCAATCAGCGCATCGGCTGGAATGGCCAAGCGATGGAAGCACTGTTGCAAGAGTCCGCTCAGATTTTAGCTAGCCTCAGTGGCTATATTGCCTTAGTCACTATGCCGCAAAGGACTCAAGCCAAAATCAAGTATGTGCAACTCGTGCGCGTAAATGACGAACAGCTGCTGCTAGTGGTGATTGATACCTGCAATAATCACTCCATTTTGATGTCTCATCAGGCTAATGCTCAAGCTGAACCCGGTACTCCCGACACGGACGCTGCTGAAACCCAGCCGGTAAACGAGCGTGAGCTGCAAATCCTCTCCAACTTTTTGACCGATCAGCTCAAAGGAAAATCGCTCACAGAGGTGGATTTAGACTGGTCGGAAATCGATCAGGCGTTTCGACGCTATGCCCGTCATTTGCAGCAGGCGATGGTAGATTTGGCGAAGCGATCGCACACCAACCCCGCCACCCAAATCCTCATCAGCGGCCTAGCCGAAGTCCTCGATCAGCCAGAATTCTCTGAGCGCAGCCAAATCCGCAGCATTGTCCACCTGCTCGAAGATGGCCGCGACCAGCTCTGGCCGCTGATTTCTACAGTCGATCTCACCAGTTCCCAGCGCCTGCGGATTTGGATCGGCACCGAAAATCCCCTCACGCCTATGCAGTCCTGTGCGCTGGTGACTTCTACCTACGGTCAAGCGCCGGGGCCAGTCGGTAGCTTGGGGGTGCTAGGGCCGACTCGAATGCTGTACGAAAATGCAGTTGCTGCCGTCGAAGCCGCTGCCAACTATCTCACCGATGCAGTAGCTGGCACGTTGGAATTAGGCTAACCTTCAGTTTGAAAGCCTGATCCAAAGCGTTGGTAAGTTAGTCAGTGAATCGCTACAGATCCAGCGGATCGGACGAGGCTTTACGCGGCTTAGAAAGTAGCTTCGCTGCCAGGATGCCGCCTAAGAAGCCAAATAAATGACCCTCCCAAGAAATGCCGGGTTGATTGGGTAGCACGCCCCAAATGATGCCGCCATAGAAAAAAGCGACTAAAAGAGAGAAGGCAATAGCTACCACGCTACGCTCAAAATAGCCCCGCAGTAGCAAAAAGCCAAAGTAGCCAAAAATAACGCCGCTGGCGCCAATATGCACAGAGTAAGGAGAGCCGACGATCCAGGTGCCAAGGCCGCTACTAAGAGCTGCGATCGCACTCACCACAAACCAATTTTCCGTCTTGCGCAGCATAATTAGCCAGCCCAAGCTCACCAACGGCACCGTATTCGCCAGCAAATGCGTAAAGTCGCCATGCAAAAAAGGCGCAAACAAAATGCCCCACAGCCCACTAAGGCGATGGGGGCGAATCCCAAACCACTGATCTAGCGCGCCGCGAAAAATGAGCCAATCAGCAATTTCAATCGCCCATAAGACCGCTACCACAGTCAGCAAAAGCTGAATCTGCTGCTTAAATTCACTAAAAATACTGCGCTTGTCGTTCATAGTGTCTGGCGTTTATTACCGCGTCTGAGACTCTATAGTAGCCCGATTAAAATTAAAGTAGCCCGATTAAATGCAGCGGGCCGTGACCAGTAATAATTTCAGCCAACAAAGCTAAAAACCCCAACATCGCTAAGCGGCCATTCCAAACTTCAGCGACCGGGGTCATGCCCCAGGCGGACTTGTCTTGAGGATATATTTTGACTCGTTTTTCGGGCTTTGCAAGATCGGAAAAGCGAACGGGTGGAGTCGCTATTGCCTCATTCACCATCGCCGCTAAATCCGCAATAAACGTCTCATCCGTATCTAAAGCAGGCACCCGATGAAAACCCTCAATCCCCGCTTCTTCCGCAATCTCACGATACTCAATATCAATTTCTTGCAGCGTTTCAATATGCTCCGAAACAAAGCTAATCGGCACCACCACCAGATCATTAACCCCTTTTTGGGCCAAATCCTGAATCGCGTCTTCGGTATAAGGCTGCAACCACTCAATCGGGCCTACCCGGCTCTGGTAGGCCAGCGTATGCTCATTAGGTCGCCCTAGTGCCTGCATAATCAGCTCAGTGCAGTGCTCAATCTCTCGCTGATATGGATCGCCAAAATCCTCCACGTAGCTCACCGGTACCCCATGCGCACTAAAGAAAATATGAGCGCCATCTGGGTTAGGCAGCTTGTCTAGCTCTGTACGAATCAAACCCGCCATCGCCTCCACATACCCCGGACGAGCATACCAAGACGTAATCAGCGTATAGTCAATCGGTGCTAGCTTCGGATCGTTCTGCCAAAGCTGCTCCAGTAGGCGAAAGCTAGAGCCGCTCGTGCTAATCGAATACTGCGGATACAGTGGCAAAACCACTAGCTTCTCTAGGTTTTCACGCTTAATGCGAGCAACTGCCTCTTCGGTAAAGGGATGCCAGTAGCGCATCCCAACAAATACTTCCGCGTCTTTGCCTTGCGCTTGGAGCTTGGCCTTCAAGGCAGCGCCTTGTTCTTCGGTAATCCGGCGCAAGGGTGAACCACCGCCAATCTGCTGATAGTTAGCCTGCGACGTTTTAGCTCGGCGGCTAGAAATAAACCAAGCAAGCGGCTTTTGCAGCACCGGAAAGGGAATCCGAATAATTTCAGGATCTGAGAATAGGTTAAACAGAAAAGGCTGTACGTCCTCCAGCTTTTCTGGCCCACCCAAATTTAGTAATAAAACTCCCACACGGCCCATAATGAATCGCGTATTCTACGCTTAATATTTTTTTAAGTACTGCAATCAGCTTTGGCTATCGTAACAACTAACGCTATCGCTGAAACATTTCCTTTGCTGCTCATGGCCGTTAATTTACTGACTTTTTCTCTACTGTTATGACTCCTCATCCGCTTGACGAAGCCCTCACAGCCGTCAACACTCGCCTCAAAGCCGCCAAACTTGGCCTCAAAATTGAGCGCCGAGGTGAAACCCTCAACCTCCGAGGTACACTGCCACCTCGCCCGGATAGCCCTAAGCTACGGCCCTCTCAGCAGCGAATCCCCGTGGGCTTTCCCGCCCAGAAAGCGGGCCTCAAGCAAATCGAAAAAACCGCCAAAGTCATTGCCGCCCAGCTTATCGAAAATACTTTCGACTGGCACAACTATTTAGGCCCCACCGCTGGACTCAAACAAGCAGGCGCAGACCTATCCACCCAGATAGAAGCCTTTCAAATCCATTTTTTTCAGCTTAGAGAAAGCAGCCCCCAGCCCGCCTCCGTGCGTACTACCTGGGAAAAAGCCTACGCCCCCTATTTGCGAAAGCTCAGCGCCCTAGCCGCCCAGCACCCTAGCTTCTCACTCCCGGAAGCTATCTATGCCACCATCCAAAGCACCTCAGCCAATTCTCGCAGTCGTCAAATCTGCTGTACCGCTCTAGATGCTTTTGCTGCTTTTCTTAATATCTCCTTACCAACTCCGCTCAAATCATTCTGGGGTAACTACGGCAACAGCAAAACTCAAATCCGCACTCTTCCCACCGATGAAGACATCCTCAGCGCCTACAAACGCATTCCTAATCCCGCCTGGCAGTTTGTCTACGGCATCATGGCCACATATGGCCTGCGAAACCACGAAGTTTTCTTTTGCGACTACGCTATGCTCACAAGCGGCGACAAAGAAGCCGCCATCGAAGTCCTCGAAACCACTAAAACCGGCCAGCATGACGTTTGGCCCTTTTACCCTGAATGGATAGACGCCTTCAACCTGAGAAAGGTCAATCTGCCTGGCATTAATACCGATCTCACCCAAACCACCTTGCAGCTCGTCGGTCAGCAGGTTTCTCTCCAGTTCAAGCGCTACGGCATTCCCTTCGCCCCTTACGATCTGCGTCATGCCTGGGCCGTTCGCACCGTCCGTATGGGCCTGCCTGACACCGTTTCAGCTCGGATGATGGGCCATTCCGTCGCCGTCCACAACCGCACCTACCACCGCTGGATTAGCCGCCGAGACCAAAGTGCTGCTGTCAAAGTAGCGCTGGCAAAAAACTGACTCTGCTTTGGTCTTAGTGCATCACCATACCACCATCTACATTCATCACTTGGCCCGTGATATAGGCAGCAGCAGGGTCAGCCGCTAAAAAGCGAATCAGCCCAGCGACTTCTTCGGGTTGTCCGTAGCGACCGAGGGGAATGTATTTGAGAATTTCTTCGGTGTTTTTGAGATCTTCGGTCATATCGGTGGCGATGAAGCCAGGGGCGACGGCATTGGCGGTGATGCCGCGAGGGGCGAGTTCTTTGGCGATAGTTTTAGTGAAGCCGATGACGCCTGCTTTGGCGGCGCTGTAGTTGGCTTGGCCAGGGTTGCCCATGAGGCCAGCGACCGAGGAAATATTGATGATGCGGCCTGATCGCTGCTTGAGCATGATTTTGCTGACGGCGCGGGTGCAGAGGAAAACGCCAGTAAGGTTGAGATCAATTACGGCCTGCCAGTCTTCGGGCTTCATCCGCAAAAGCAAGGTGTCGCGGGTAATGCCTGCATTGTTGACTAGCACATCGATGCGGCCAAATTTGTCCATGGTGGCTTGAATGAGGGCGTCTACCTCGTCGGCTTTGGAAACGTCGGATTGAAGGGCGATCGCTTCACCTCCATTACCTGTAATTTCTGAAACCACCTCATCCGCAGCCCCGCCAGAGCGAGCGTAGTTGACAACTACCTTGGCACCCTCCTCGGCGAGGGCCAAAGCTGCCGCCTTACCAATTCCCCGAGATGAGCCTGTAATGATGGCCACCTTACCGTCTAATGCTCCAGACATGGTGATGTGAATTCCCTAGATTGCGTATGGTTAGTCCAATCACTGTAAGCTTTCTAGGGTAAGCAGGGCAATTGCTACAAGCGTAAAGTGATACTTTTCTAAAGTTAGGTATGCGATCATTTTCGCTTTGGCCAAGCAGGCCGACATCTTACCAGCGTTGTTCGTGAATAGATAGGTACTAGACAGGACACTAGACAGCCTAAAAACTAAACCATACAGCTTCACCAAGTAGGTCTTTCGCAACTCATCAGCGCCTGTAAATTTCTTGTGCAGTCTTAAATTATTGCGTAGCAAATGCCCACATTTGGAGCTATGCATTTAGCATAGGAGCATTGTTTTCTTCGTAATCAAAAAATCTATGGCAGTCAAGCAGCAGTTCAATAGTTTTGATGAAATGATCAATGGCTCGGATGAGCCGGTGCTGGTCGATTTTTATGCCGATTGGTGTGGCCCCTGCCAGATGATGGCCAAAATTTTGGTGCAGGTTGGGGCAGATATGAAAGGCGAAGTCAAAGTCGTCAAAATCGACACTGAAAAGTATCCTCAAATTGCTTCTAAGCACAAAATTCACGCGCTACCGACTTTGATCTTATTCAATCAAGGTCAGCCAGTGGATCGCATCGAAGGGGTGCTGACGGCCGATCAGCTCACAGGCAGGGTGCGTGGGGTGCTGAGCGAACAGGCATAAATGGCAGGCGGAGGTGATGCCCCAACGCAATGACAGAACATTCAGCATCAGAAAAGCTTGACAGTCGAATTGATCCTCAAGTTGATCTCACCATCGCTTCTCGAACGTTGCTGGAGCCGGTGACAGCAGCGATCGCTCTTGGTGGAAACTTAGGCGATTCCCAGCGCATTCTGCTCAGCGCCATGACCGCCATTGATCAAGCGCAAGAGATCAAGATGATCGCGCGATCGCCCCTCTACAAAACCGCCCCGGTCGGCCCGCCCCAGCCCGACTACCTCAATGCCTGCATTTTGGTCGAAACTAGCCTGACGCCAAGAGCCCTCTTGCAACAGCTACTGATCATCGAAAATCAGTTTGGCCGGGTGCGTCAAGAACGGTGGGGAGCGCGATCGCTGGATCTAGATCTGCTGCTATTTAGCGACCAAATTGTCGATTTGCCGGGGCTCACTGTGCCTCATCCTCGCCTGCACGAGCGCCCCTTTGTCCTGGTGCCGATGATGGATATTGCCCCCCAATGGCCTCACCCAATTTTCGGCAAAACCATTGCTCAGCTTTTGGATCAGCTATCGATGACTGAGCCAATTACTGGGGTTGAGCAGCTCAATTAACCCATCCAATAAGCTTTCTCCTCACAACCTTTTTCCTAACCTGCTATGCCACTAGGTCAAGAGCCTCCTCAGCTTCTCAAAAGCCTCATGTTTTACCAGGGTCGTAAGTTTAGCTACGAGGTTTCCCGGTTCAAACTGCCGAACAAATCCATTGGCGAATACGAATGCATCCGCCATCCCGGTGGTTCTATGGCTGTCCCGGTTACTGCCGATGGTCAGTTCGTACTCGTACGCCAATACCGCTTCGCAATGCAGGGCCGTCTGCTCGAATTTCCAGCAGGCACCGTCGAAAAAGGAGAAGCGCCGCTAGAAACTATTCAGCGCGAAATTCAAGAAGAAACGGGATACAAGGCGAATACCTGGAAAACCCTCGGCAATTTTCCCAATGCCCCTGGCTACTCTGACGAAATTATTTACGCCTACCTTGCAACTGACTTAGAAAAGCTGCCCGAAGCCCTTGCACTAGATGAGGACGAAGATATTGAAGTCATCCATATGAGTGCCGATGAGCTAGAAAAAGCCATCCTCAATGGCACTCCTATCGATGCTAAATCCATCGCCGCCTTTTATATGGCTAAAGCCTATCTGTAGTAGGCTCTATCTCTATCTACCTGGGGGGACGAGCAGCGTTGAAACTCGCTACACTAGCCCCGATAACTCACTGACAGAAAATTAATGGTTGACGATTTGGTGCTGTTTTGGCACCGTCGGGATTTGCGAATTCGAGACAATCTAGGGCTGGCCGCAGCGCGCGATCGCACCCCCAAAGTCATTGGCCTCTTCTGCTTGGATCCTGGCATTTTAGACGGTGACGACATTGCCCCTGCCCGCGTCACCTACATGATCGGATCGCTCAGCGCCCTACAAGATAGCTACCGCTCAGTCGGCAGTGAGCTATTGATCTTGCAAGATAATCCCACGATCGCTATTCCTAAGCTAGCGAGTGCCCTCAGTGCAGCGGCTGTGTACTGGAATCGAGACGTAGAACCCTACTCGCGCCAACGCGATACCGAAGTCGCTAAAGCGCTCCAAGAAAAGGGAATTGAGATACAGACTAAGTTTTGGGATCAGCTCTTGCATGACCCAGACACGATAAAAACAGGCAGCGGTGAGCCTTACAAGGTATATGGCCCCTTTTGGCGTAACTGGATTAGCAAAAGTAAAGCCGATCCGGTTCCGGCTTTAGCGAACGTCACTGGACTTAGCCCGCATGAGAAGTCATTTGCGAATGCCGCCGGTAACCTTGAACTGCCGACGGCCAAAGCCTTGGGCTATGAGTGGGAACATCAGCTTTTGCTGGAGCCGGGAGAAGTGGGAGCGATCACACAGCTAGCAAAATTTTGCGATGATCAGCAATCTATTGCCGAGTACGACGAGCAGCGCGATTTTCCGGCTATTCCCGGTACCTCCACCCTCAGCGCCGCCCTCAAGTTTGGCACCATCAGTATTCGCACCGTTTGGCAAGCTGCCGATGAAGCTTATAGCCGCGCCCGCAGCGACGAAACCCGCAGCAATATTCGCACTTGGCAGCAAGAACTCGCATGGCGCGAATTCTATCAAGGCGTCATGTACTTTTTCCCTGAGCTAGCCGAAGGGCCCTACCGCGACCCTTTGAAAGATTTTCCTTGGGATAATAACCAAGCTTACTTTCAAGCTTGGTGCGCTGGTAAAACCGGCTACCCGATTGTCGATGCTGCCATGCGTCAGCTCAATACCTTGGGTTGGATGCACAACCGCTGTCGGATGATCGTCGCTAGCTTTCTCACCAAAGATCTAATCATCGACTGGCGCTGGGGCGAAAAATATTTCATGCAGCATCTCTATGACGGTGATCTTTCCGCCAATAACGGCGGCTGGCAATGGAGCGCTTCTAGTGGGATGGATCCCAAACCATTGCGCATTTTTAATCCTGCTAGTCAGGCCAAAAAATACGACCCCGATGCCGAGTATATCCGCGAATGGATTCCTGAAATTCGCCACCTCGATCCAGGTGCTTTGGTAACTGGTGAAATTCCTTCACAGGCGCTAGAAGGCACGGGCTACCCTAGCCCTATTGTCAATCACAAAGAGCAGCAAGCTGAGTTCAAATCGCGATATAAAGCTCAGAAAAACGGTTAAAAGCTATCATCCAAACCTACTGAGCAAACCCTGACTTTTTCTTCTTGGACTGTTTTTGACCCACGCCTTTTTGACTGGCACCTTTTTGACTAGCGCTCTTACTCACCGACAGCATCGCCTCTTGGAAAAGGTTGTGCAAATGAATGGGGACACTGGCGCTTTCGGGTAGCTCAGGCGTTAGCGGTTTGCCGTATTGAGCTAGCACTTGAGGTAAATCTTGCTCAATATTGAAAGTTGGTTGGTTTAAGACACGGCGCAGTGATCGCTCCAAACCGCCACCATACCCTTCAGCCAACTGCTCCCATACATAATCATTCACCTGCACATCTGCCAAATGCTTGAGCACCAAGCGATCAAGCAGCTCGAAATCAGCGTTAGGCTCAAAATCTGCATTAGGCTCGAAATCTGCATTAGATGGCGCATCAGCGGGTTCCTCAGCTTGCTCCAATTTTTCAACTAGGCGAGCGTAATCTTTCAGAAAGCTTTGTCCCCAGCGTGGATGAGAAAATACAGTAACCGCTTTAGCTTTGCGCAATTCGTCAGGCAAAGATACTTCAGGCATCACCATCTTGAGCGACTGATTGCTCTGAATAATTTTTTGAGCGACTGAATTTTCTTCGCCGATGGTCGCGATCGCCTCAGCCACCTCTTCCTCTGACAGCCCTGCGTTCTCAGCCATCTCTCGCAACGACTGATTGCTATCCAAACCTGCCTCAGCTAACTGCTTTTCAGTTGTTTGCGCCTGATAGACCTTCAGCTTCTTGTTCAACTCATAGCCCGATAACGTTATCGGCGACGAACCAAAAAACGTCAAAAAATCGTCATACTGCTGCTTCACCGAAGCCCAAGCTGCTTCCTTCAGCTCAGGCGCATCCCCATATAGCTGCTGTGGAAACCACTGCTTAAAATTACCGATGGCCACCGCTAACTTAGGCTTGCCCAACTTACCTAATAGGGTCAAAGGCCCCGAAAAAACCCAATCTGACTCACTCACTGGCCATAGCCTAGCCAACACAATTTCACCCGGACTCAAGCGGCCCAGAATTTCAGCCGGCTGCGACGCATCACCCCAAACGCAATAAGCCTTTTCCGTGAGCCAATTCATGACCTCATAGCTACCACCCGCCAAGCTGTGCACCACAAACAGCCCACTAAAGCTGCGTATCCCTTCACTGAGATCAGCCGAAAAAGTTGGATGGAGCTGAAGAAACCGATCCACGACTCGCTGTTCGACAACTTTGCCCTCACTCAAAAACATCTCAACGGCTAGATCCGTGCGGTTGAGCCCTGACAAAACTGGTTTAGCCCAGCGCTTTAGCTGCTCGGCCGTAAAAGCTTCCAAAGCTATTGCAACTTCCCCTTCAGCCTCAAATACAAAATTGCTGAAGGCTTGCTTTGCGGCCAAATATCCTTGAATGCGCTGCTCCAAATCATCTCGGTCTAAACCATCCTTCAACCGATCTAATCCTTCCGTCGAAGAAGCCTTTACACCCACAGCAGCTCCATTGACTTGTTCCTCGACCTGTTTTTCTACCATCAAATTTTAATTGGCCTTTTTTGCAAGTGCTACCCATCATAAAACAAAGGGTTAGCTAAGCAAGAACCTAGCTAACCCTTATTTATTACGGCCAAAAAATTACAAAGTGGCTCTACGCGGTGCGCTTGGTAACTGCGTAGTAGATAAAGAGCGTGATAATAGCGCCCAAAACTGCTACCACTACACCACCTACGGTAAGCGCAGCATAACCAGTTCCACCGATGAGCGAGTATAAGAAACCGCCTACAAGTGCACCTATGATGCCCAATACCATCGTACCTAAAATGCCTAAACCCTGACTTCCGGGGTAAATTGCTCGAGCAATGGCTCCAGCTAATAGACCTAATACAACCCAAGCAAGAATGCCCATCTTAATAGTTCTCCAGTAGAGTAAGTTTGATTTTAGAGAAGCGGGGCTTCTCTTTTGAGACCTAATGTCTAAGTTGCTAATACTGTAGCTGAACAGGATTGTTTTCTCTGTCTTTCTCCAGGCATAAAGCAGCCTGTATCTTCGGAATGAACCGTTAGTGTAAGAAGAAATAGGAGATTATAGTTGTTTTGGTTGTTTTGAGGCTTAGTTTAGGAAAAGTAGGGATTTTTTCCTTTTTCCTTCTTTACTAATCACTGTTTATTTCTTTACTTTATGTACCAGAAAAGTAAGGATTGGCCCAATTCAGAGTAGTGTTATGAGGCTGGCTAATCATTTTTGGCCCATATTTTTTAATATCAAAAGAGGACAATTCTCATGGCAGCTTCTTTCCTACCCACGCTTCTCGTTCCCTTCGTTGGTCTGGTCTTTCCGGCAGTCACGATGGCCGCTCTTTTTCTCTATATTGAGCGCGATCAGGCGGCATAAACCCCGAATCTTTCCACTAAAAAGCGACCCCTCCATGAGTTAAATAGAGGGGTCGCTTTTTTAGTTTGATTTTTATCAATTCGCAGTCAAAACAAAGTCAGCTGATAGTCAGCTCAAAATAATCAATTTCATTGTCTTAAATAGCTGACCCTGTTCCTACGTAAGAACCGTAGAAAAAGATTCCGACTACAACCAGTACGCCGGTGCCTGCGACTGTCGCCACAATCCACAATGGGATTTTACCATTTTGAAACATTATACAGTCTTCCTACTCACAACATGAACAATTCAAGTCTATATCGGTACGCCGATGAGTTCGAGGCTCAATGATTCAAGCTATGCAGCTAAAGCAATCAGCGAGCGCCGAATTTAGCGCAAGTGCTAGTTGAAGAAATAGCTGGAAAATAGCAAGCCGGTCACAAAGACGATGAGCAAACCTAAGAACAGAGAGGTTCGGTTTAGCTCAACGGGTTGCTGGTTTGGGTTACGGGGTCTATCAGCCATGAAGATCTCCTAATCGTTAAATCCTATCGTTGAATGAACTGCATTGCAGCGATCGCGCCTAAAAAGAAAACAGAAGGCACTGCTAGAGCGTGCACTGACAGCCAGCGCACGGTAAAAATCGGATATGTAATCGGTTCGTTAGGGTTTCCACTGGTCATGTTAAGTCTCCAAAAGTATTATCTGCGATCGCCTCTAAATATAAAAGGCTCAAAGGCTCAAAAAATCAGACCCAAAGCACCTGTGCAACATCTTTGCTGACGGACGCTATTTAGGCAGCACCGTATCCGGGTTGTAACGGTTATCAATGATGGGAATTTCCATCTGATTGCTGGGGTAGTACTCGTTCGGGCGAGGGGTGCCAAAGGCGTCATACGCTAAGCCCGTCGATACAAACAACCAACCCGCAATAAACAGAGCCGGAATCGTGATGCTATGGATAATCCAGTAGCGAACGCTTGTTACAATATCGCCAAATGGTCTTTCACCAGTATCACCAGCCATAATCTCAAATCTCCTAAACTAAAACACATCAGCAATTGTTACTTATCATACGAAACTCTTAGCTCTCCCCACAAGCAACTGAGCAAATTAAGCCAGTCACATTCAGCGAATCTGCTTAAGCAGATTGAGTGGGCTCTTCTTCATAGCGCAGCAAATAGCCGCGCTGGCCTAGCACATAGCCGCGATCGCCCGCCAAGAACTTAACCCGATAAAAGTTAGTGGGCACATTTTCGACCGACTTATCCTTTTTCCAAGTTTGGCCACCGTCATCACTCATCAAGAGGTTACCGCTGCCACCCGTAACCCACAGCTCTTGAGGCGTACGGTAAGCCATATCTAATAGACCCCAGCTAGAGGCAAACTCAGGATTCACTGGCTGAGTCCAGTCCTCATAGCTAACCTGCTCAGTTCCAAACTGCATTTGCCCCCCACGAGCTATTAGCCACAGCAAGCCATCTTTCGTAAAGCCCATGTTCTGTAGGCGCTTCGAGTTCTCTCGGTTATGGGGCTGCCAAGCTTCTTGTCCCGGTAGCCAAGTGGAATAAAAGTTACCTCGCGAAGACACGGCCACATAGCTGCCTTCGTCATTACGGGCCATATTCCTGACCACACCTACCGCTGACTGTACTAAGCCCTTCCACTGCTGCCCGCCGTCAGTCGTCTTATAAATAGCGCCAATATCAGTGGCTAGCTCAGCTGATTGCTTGCCAATGGCGGTAACGAGCAAAGGCTGACCAGGCAACTGTGGATCTAACGGAATATTTGACCAAGAACTGCCGCCATCGGTTGTGTGGAGCATGATATTGGGCTGTCCTACTAACCAGCCTTCTTCGCCGTTGAAATCAATCGAGGTGAAGGTATATTGCTGTTCGCCTAGCTCTAAAATGCGCGGCTCCCACGTTTTACCCGCATCGGTAGACTCTAACAGCGTCGTGCGACTGCCGACTAGCCAGCCATGCTCACCATTTTCGACAAAGGCCACATCAGCAATACTGGCCTCAGTAGGTAAAGCAATCACTTCCCAAGGGTTAGTTTCTGTCTCTGCCAAAAAGATCTGGCCGCAGCTAGTAGTCAGAGCGGCAACCAGCAGCAGTACAATTCCTTTCTTAAGCCAGCTAGCCGTGCGTACTCTAAAAGCAGTCGCGCTGTCCCAAACACCCACCAAAAAACCTAAAACCGTCTGCATGACCACTCCAGCAAAAACCTAAATCTAATAAAAATCTACAGGGGCTCGAATTCACCGATATTATTAACGAATTATTTCAGTGAACTACTAAACACCCTTCCCTAGCTGCTTCGTCTGCTGCCTTCTTCGTCTACTGGCTTGCTATTGCAATCCATAAAGGCTCAAGAAAAACAGCACGCCCAATCCCAGCGCCCCAAAAATCAGGATATTCTTCTGTTCCGGTGTCAGCTTGTTGACCCCAAACCCATAGTTCAAGTTCGCTTTAAAGCCAGAAGCTGTTCCCACTGGCCCTATATTGCTGAATTGTGTCGTACTAGCACCACAAACCGGGCAGCGCCAGGATTTAGGTAAGTCCTTAAACTCTACTCCGGCAAGAACCTTGGTTCGACCATCGCCTTTAGTCGGCTCATAGGTGTAGCCACAGGCGCGACACTCATAGCAATCCATTTCTGCAGGCGTAAGCGGCTTAGCTTTCTCAACCTCGGCTGACGCTGCCGGAAGCTCGTCTGCCGCATCGTCGGGCTTTACTAGCGGAATCGTTTCTTCCACAGGCGGCGATTGCTCTGGCTCAAGATTAGTTTTTGGCTCAGTATTCATGACGCTAATTTAAAATCCATCATCATCAAAATTAAAATAAAAAAGTGAAGCCGCAAAGCTTAAAAGCGTTACTGGAATTGCGGCTCTGGCCTTTTTGACGGCCTTTTTGATGGCCTTTTTCTGACCCTCTAATGAGGCTTAGCAGGACTATCTCAAGCTCATCTGAAGCCAAAGAAATATGAAAATATCTTTAAACTATTATTGCATACGCTGGGTTTTATACTATGTGCTTGCGCCTTCAGCGGTAATCATTCAGATTTCCTCTGAGTTAGGTATTAGCTTTTTCTCTGACAGGTACTAGATTCTGACAGGTACTAGATATAGAGACAAAAAGATCTCAGTCCGGCTAATTTTTGCCGATCTAGCCCGCTACAATGATTGGAGATTAACAGCATTAGGGGCGATCGCTGTGTTTGTTTTGAGTGGATACGAATACTTTCTAGGCTTTTTGATTATTAGCAGCCTAGTGCCCGTCATTGCCTTGAGCGCATCTAAGCTCCTGCGGCCTGCGAGCGCTGGCCCTGCGAGCCGCACCACCTACGAATCAGGCTGTGAGCCGATTGGTGGCGCTTGGATTCAGTTCAACATCCGATACTATATGTTTGCACTGGTTTTCGTTATCTTTGACGTAGAGACAGTGTTTTTGTATCCCTGGGCAGTTGCCTTTCATACTTTGGGCGTTTTAGCATTCGTCGAAGCCTTGATTTTCATTGCAATTTTGGTTATTGGTTTAGTCTACGCTTGGCGTAAAGGAGCTTTGGAGTGGTCATAGCATCAGGTACCCAATCAGGCGCGCTCAAAGGAAAAGGCGCTGGAAAAGGCGCTTTTATTGACCCTGGTGAGCGGTTAATGAATCCCGCTAACAATGCGGGTGTCACGCAAGATCTTTCGGAGAACGTGATCTTGACGACAGTCGATGACCTCTACAACTGGACAAGGCTTTCTAGTCTATTTCCACTACTGTATGGAACTGCCTGTTGCTTCATTGAGTTCGCAGCCCTGTTAGGATCTCGGTTCGACTTTGACCGCTTTGGGCTAGCACCTAGAGCCAGCCCCCGCCAAGCCGATCTCATTATTGTTGCAGGTACGGTCACGATGAAGATGGCTCCGGCTTTGGTGCGACTGTATGAGCAAATGCCTAAGCCTGCCTACGTGATGGCAATGGGCGCTTGCACGATTACGGGCGGCATGTTCAGCGCCGATTCTCCAACCGCTTTGCGCGGTGTAGACAAAATTATTCCTGTGGATGTGTACATTCCGGGCTGTCCGCCTCGGCCTGAGGCTATTTTTGATGCGGTGATTAAGCTGCGCAAGAAAATTGCTAATGAGTCAATGTGGGAGCGATCGCAATTTGAAAGCACCCACCGCTTTTACACTCGCAGTCACAGCATGAAGACGGTCGATCCAATTTTGACAGGTAAATATCTGGCCTCTGAAACTCGTGACACGCCGCCCAAGGAACTTATGGAAGCGATGGGTATGCCAGTTGCTATTGCCGAAGCGGAAAAGGAGAAAACATAATTACCGATGGCCGATACAGAAGAAACCAAAAAGCCAGCAGGCATTGACTCACCTGAGTCAGCCTCTAACTCAGCAGACTCAGCAGACTCAGCAATAGTAGAAGCCGGTGAAGTCTCCACCTGGCTCAGCGAGCAAGGATTTGCCCACGAACTCATGGAGCGCGATCACGCTGGTGTAGAGGTTCTGAAGGTAGATCCTGAGTTTTTACTGCCATTTGCAACCGCGCTGTACGCCTATGGCTTTAACTATTTGCGCTGTCAAAGTGCATACGATTCTGGCCCCGGCAAAGAGCTAGTTAGCGTTTACGACCTGACCAAAATGACTGACGACGCGGATGCACCCGCTGAGGTGCGCATTAAATGCTTCTTACCCAGAGAAAATCCCTCGATTCCTTCAGTCTATTGGATTTGGAAAGCTGCGGACTGGCAAGAGCGCGAGTGCTACGACATGTTTGGCATCACCTACGAAGGTCACCCAAACCTTAAGCGTCTGCTCATGCCCGAAGACTGGGAAGGCTGGCCCCTTCGGAAAGACTACATTTCTCCTGACTTCTACGAACTGCAAGACGCTTACTAAAGCTTGCTTGATATCTTGAAAGCTCCTTACATAATACAAGGGGCTTTTTTGTGGCCGATTGTGCTCAAAATTAGCTGGTTTAGGCCGTTGACCGTTGCTGTATCAGGCCGAAAATGGTTGAGTGGAACCGACATTCCGCACTTCCAATTGGCACATTGGGTATTTAAACGAAGCAATAAGAATCACAGCCATTTTTTCTAGCATGGTTCTCAATAGTTAACCTTAATTGAGAATTTTTATGACTTAGTTCATTTGAACTGCTAA
>JBGTIK010000208.1:0-9271 GCA_041745715.1 Phormidesmis sp. | reverse complement strand
CCTACCCAAAAGAATGGGTATAGGCCAAACTTTAGAGTAGTTTTAGGTTGTAGTGTCGTAAATGAAGTTAGATCAGCGATAATTTGGTAGATGTGCAGGCTAGTGTTGGGACAAGTTATTCTGTGCAGCCCGATGAATGCTCTGATGAATTTATGGTTCAGCTTCAAGACCGCATGGCGGCGCTAGAGGCTGAAAATGTCGGGCTGCGATCGCAATTATCGCAACTCACGAAAGCTAGGGAAGTCTTGCAGGCTTCATTGCAGCAGCTAGCGGAAGCGCCGGAGCTAGAGCGATTTTTAGGCCATATTTTAACGGTATGTGTGGAGCGTTTTGGGGCGGCTGAAGCCGGGATTTGGCGATTTGAAGAAGGCATTTTTCGGCTGTTTATTGCATTTGAAGAAGGCACTATTAGGCTACGCTCGGAAATTTCTCATCCAGGATCACGGCTAGAAGTTGCTCAAAAGATTCGCAATCAAGATGTGTTGGCTCGTCTGCGCCAAAGAGAAATTGTTGCAGACTACGAAGAAGACTTTAAATCACGAACAGTCTACGCTCAGTTTAGAGACTACTTTCAGCAGCGAGACATCCAGTCAGCACTCAAAATCCCAATGTTTTTAGATCAAGAACTTAGGGGGATTTTGGTGCTACGATTTGGCGAATGCCGCCATTTTACGGATGAAGAGTCAGAGCTTGTGCGGGCGTTAGCCAATCAGGCTGTGCTTGCGCTAGAACTGACTCGCCTTGCCGAAAAAGCCGGACAAGCTGCTGCCGCTGAGCAAAAAGAGACAATTGCTAAAGCTCAAGCCCAAGAATTTGCCCGGATTAATCAGCTGCTGCGCAACAGCTTGAGGTATTTGTCGAGTCCGCTTCAGCTTAGCGACGTGTTAGGGCGGCTGTTGTTAGAAATTGTTCGCCATGCCGCGGCGGCAACGGGCCATATTTTTTTGTATGATGCCGCCGCTCAGACGCTGACGCTGAGCGTTCGCAGCCGGGATCAGCAGGTCTTTTGGACGGCCAGTGAAGATGAGCCCTTGCTGTTTAAAACGCCGATTGCGGTAGTGATCGCCCCTATTTTTACAGATCTTTGCCAGCAGCCAAAGCTCGTTATCCTTCAGCAAGAAGAGTTTGAAGGTCGGCTATGGCCAGGTGTGGGCGAGTGGTTTCAAGCTAATGGCTACGTTTCGACGAGCTGCTGCGTTTTAATGATTGGCGATCAGCCGCTAGGGCTGTTGTTGATGACATTTCTAGAGCGAATCGTGCTCTCTCCGGTGGATGAAGAGCTAATTTTGACCTTGGCTCACCAAATGGCGCTGCTGATAAAGCTGACTGCTTTGGCCGATGAAGCTAAACAAACAGCGCTGTTGCAAGAACGCAATCGCTTAGCCAGTGAGATTCATGACACGTTAGCGCAGGCATTTAAGGCCATTTCGATTCAGCTTGGCGTCGCCAAACGCATTGCCGGAGACAATCCGAGTGAGGTGATGCGCATTATCGATCGCGTCATGACCCTGACTAATGCCGCCCTTGCTCAAGCGCGGGCATCGGTATGGGCGCTGCATCCCACGGCTGAAGAATTTGCTGATTTGGCGGTCAAGCTCTCTGAGCACGTTGAACAAATGGCCGAGGCAACGCCGCTAAAATTTCATATGCAGATTGTTGGAACGCCTTATTTACTCTCTCCTCTGATGGGTAAAAATCTGTTGCGCATCGGTCAAGAAGCGATTACGAATGCGCTCAAACATGCTGAGGCGAGTCAGCTTCAGGTGCAGCTGACGTACCGGAAGCAATTGGTTAGTCTATGTGTGAAAGATGATGGTAAAGGGTTTGTGTTTCCGGCTGATACTGAGGGGTTTGGCCTAATTAGCCTGTCTGAGCGCGCTGATCGCATTAGCGGACATCTGATGTTGAGCAGTGAGTTAGGACAAGGCACCGAAATTTGCATTCAAGTACCGGTTGAATCGCTATGACTGATTCTATGACTAATGCTACGACTAGATCCTCGTTAACAACAGATCTGCCGCCCATTCAGATTTTGATTGTGGACGATCATCCGATTGTTCGCAATGGGTTAGCGCTGATGGTGAAGTACGAGCCGGGCATGGAAACGGCGGCTGAAGCGAGTAGCGGCGCAGAAGCGATCGCTCAATTTCGTCAGTATCAGCCTGATGTGACCCTGATGGATCTGCGCTTGGGCGATATGAACGGGGTAGAGGTGATCGCGAAGATTCGCGAAGATTTCCCGGCGGCTCGAATTGTGATTTTGACCACTTACGACACTGATGAAGACATTTACCGGGGGCTCAAAATTGGCGCAAAAGGCTATATTCTCAAAGACGCACCGCTCGATGAATTGCTGAAAGCGATTCGCACCGTTCACGCCGGACGGCAGTATATTCCGCCTGATGTTGGGGCAAAGCTAGCCGAACGGTTAAGCCGCCCGCAGTTGAGCGATCGCGAACGCGAAGTGTTGCAGCTGATGGCGCAGGGCCAAAGTAATCAAACGATTGCCGACAGTTTGGTCATTGCTGAAAACACTGTTAAATATCACGTTACGAATATTTTGAGCAAGCTAGGGGTGAGCGATCGCACTCAAGCCGTTTTAATGGCCCTTAAGCGAGGCATCGCCAATTTTTAAAGCGCTCAATGATTGGCTTGACGGGCTGGATTACCTGATTGCCTAAGCCATCTGCCGCTGAATCAATTGAGCAAATACGCCTTGCTGCTGAGCTAGCTGCTCAAAACTGCCCTGCTGAACCACCCGACCGGCCTTAATCACATAGATGCGATCAGCGTTGCGAATGGTGCTGAGCCGATGAGCCACGACAATGCGCGTTACTTTTAGGGTGTCTAAACTCTTGCTGACAATGGCCTGAGTGCGGTTGTCGAGGGCGCTGGTGGCTTCGTCTAACAACAGAATTTTAGGATTGAGCGCCAGAGCGCGGGCAATGACCAAGCGCTGCCGCTGTCCGCCGGAGAGATTGCCGCCACCTTCGCTTATCACGGTGTGCATTTGCATCGGAAAGCTGTGCACGTCCTCGGCAAAACCCGCCATTTCAGCCGCTTGCCAAGCCTCGTTGAGGGTGATTAGAGCCCCGCCGGAAATGTTTTCAAACAGCGATCCAGCATTGATTCGACCGTTTTGCAAAACAACGCCAAGCTGACGGCGCACGGCTGAAATATCAATCCCGGCCACGTCTTGATTGTCGTAGTAAACGGTGCCCGACTGCGGCGTTTCAAATCCTAGCAGCAGCCGCAAAATTGTGGATTTGCCGGAGCCTGAAGGGCCAACTAAGGCGATAAATTCACCCGGATAGGCTTCGACGGTGACATTTTCTAAAATTAGCGGCCCATCTTCACGCCCGTTTTTAGGGTAGCGAAAGGTGACGCGATCTAGGCAAATGCGGCCTGTGAGGCGGCCCGGATCGGCTTTTTGACTGTCTACTTCTAAAGCAGCGGTGAGGATGGGCTGCGATCGCTCCCATAGCGGTACTACCGCCAACACATCAATCACCGTCAAACTCAGGCTAGTCGCACCGCTGACAAAGATGCCAAAGGCGGCACTAAAGGCCAAAAATGTCCCGGTCGAAAGCCCAATGTTGTTCGTCGGATCGATCAAGGTACTGGCCAACAAGAACAACCAGATAGCAGTCAGTGTCGGCATGGCAGTGTTAAAAACCGTGACGGCATCCTCTAACTGCTGCGTACTCAGCTCTAGTCGGAGCTGCTGACGGTACTTTTCTGACCACTGCGCAAAGGCGCGAGCTTCAGCCCCGGCAATCCGCAGCTTGGGCACACCGTTAATGAGCTGCACCATCAGGCCGTATAGCTCACCGTCGAGTGCTAGCAGAGGCCGCTGTTTTTTGAGCAAAATTGCGCCTGAAATCAGCGTTACGCTGACCACAAGCAGAGCAACTGCTAGGGCCAAAACAGCTAGCTTAGCGCTGTAGTAAAACAGCAAGCCCAGATTTAATAGTGCAAAGGCCCCAGAGAGAATGGCATCGAGTGCGGTGCCGCTAAGCTTACGGCGAATGGCGGTAATGCCAGATACCCGTGACTGCAAATCGCCAGTTGAATATTGTTTGAAAAAAGCAGTTGGTAGCTTCAGCAAGCGATCCCATACGGCAGTTTGCAGTGTCGCATCGGAAGCAGTTTCAATGCGCATAGCTGCGATCGCCTGCGCAAACTGAAAGCACACTCGCCCAAAAGCTACGGCCACCAAAGCTAAGCCGATTTGCAATAAAATCTCTCGACTGCCATACGGAATCGCCTCATCAATCAACACCGCCGTCGCCTGAGGAATCGCCATGCCTAATAGGCTCGTTGCCACTCCTGTGATCAAAATCATCCACAGATCTCGCCGCCGACCGTAAAACGCAAATTGCAACAGATTCCAGGCTGTGAGCTGACCTTCGCTCAGCGGCTTATAAAAGATTTTGGCGGTAGGCTCTAGCTGATGGGCGACGGTGGCATCGACATGGGTGCGCTGGAGGGTGAGCGGATCTAGCAGCTCGTAGCCGCTGCTTTTGATCGGTAGCAGGGCTACCGGTTGATGATTATCTCGGCGGTAGGCCACCATCGGGCCGCTGTCTTGCCGCCACCACTGACCGCGCAGCAGAATTTGCCGGAGCCGGAGCTGAGAGGCGCGAGCTATAGCTTCTAGCGGATCTTTGACTTGGGCCAAATTTTCAGACTGACGCGGGGGCAAAACGCGCACTCCCAAAACATGACCAACTGCGCCAGCCGCAACTAGCAAAGGTGTTTCAGCCGACAAAAAACTGTCGTCTTTGGGCTTGAGTAAAGAAGCGAGATTTTGTAGCGACTGCTGAGTCGTTTGCTGATCAAGCTGCTGCCGTTGTTGAAACTGCTGTAAATCGGCTTGGCTTTGGGCGGTGATGAGCTGTTCAATGAGTTTGAGCGCATAATGGTGAAACTTAGAAAAGCCTAGATAGATAGACTGAAGTTCCGCCGCTTCTTGGGGATCGTAAATTTGAATTTCTACCGAATTTTGGGCCTGAATCCAAGTGCCTGCGGGCAGTGGAAACAAGCCCGAATCAGAAGCAATGGGCATCTCCAAAGCGCCTAGCCATAGCGCCTGACCGGCTTTTATCTGAAGCCAAACTAAGGGCTGATCGGAGCGGTAGCAGTTGCCGCTGTTAAGCGAGAGATATTGAGAAGAGGTTAGCGGTGGAGACGATCCCAGCCTAGGAAATCCTTGGATTTGAGGGAAGTGGCTGAGCCAAACGGAAAGCTGTTTTTGCAGGGGTAAAAGGCTTTCTTTTTTAGAGCTTTCTTTTTTAGATAGTGGGATGAGGACGGTGGGTTCTAGCGCGATCGCTGCTAGCCTATAAGCTTCAGTCCCACAAGCTTCAGATCCACAAGCTTCAGACCCACAAGCTTCCGACTCTGTACCAAACAACAGCTCTGAGCTAGTGACGCTAAAGAGATAGTGCCTTGCACCAGTAGGTTTACCCTTTTCACCCTTTTTATCTGCTTGCCAGGCGATCGCAAAAACGCTCACTGAGCCCGACTGAATCTGCCAGATCTGATCAGGCGAATCGAGTGGGAGTAGCGCATTTCCTGCTAAGAGCAAACTCTCATTACCCGATAGCGGACAAACGGTGCGGGTGTGGGGTAATGGCTGAATTGAAACCATGTGTTGTCTTTCCTCTGGTTTTTCTTTGGCTTTCCTCAATAATGGCTGCTAGCTCAAAGCGCCGTGCCAGAACTGCGAATGAGATTGGCATAGTGGCCGTTCTGCTGCCAAAGCTGATCGTGTGTGCCGCGCTGCACCACCTGGCCGCGATCTAGCACAATAATCTCGTCTGCATCGCGAATTGTGCTCAGTCGGTGAGCCACAATCAAACAGGTGCAGCTTCGCCGCCGCAGATTTTGATCAATAATTTTCTCTGTTTCTGAATCTAGAGCGCTAGTGGCCTCATCCATGATTAGAATCGAGGGCTTGCCAACTAACGCTCTGGCAATTTCTAGCCGCTGTCGCTGACCACCGCTGAGGTTTTGACCGCCCTCTAAAAGCTGAGCGTCGTAACCATAAGGCATGGCTAAAATTGTCTCTTCAATCTCAGCATCTTGGCAGGCATAGCGCAAATCGTGATCAGAAATCGTGCTGTCCCACAGGGTGAGATTGTCGCGAATGGAGCCTGCAAATAGCAAAATGTCCTGCTCTACCATTGCAATCGAGTGAGTTATTATCGGGCGTGGAATGCTTTGTGTGAGCTGACCGTCGAAGCGAATCTCGCCAGCGATAGGCTGGTAAAGTCCGGCAATTACTTTGACTAGGGTAGATTTTCCAGAGCCGCTGCCGCCGACAAACGCAACCCGCTGACCGGGATTTATGGAGAGACTGAAGTCTTGAATGAGCGGGCTGTCGAGTGGGCTGTAGGAGAAGGAGAGATTTTGGATGTCGATGGAGCCGGTAAGACGAGAGGGGGAAAGGGGGAGAAGGGGAGAAAGGGTTTCGCCAGAGATTTTTGCAGATGTTTTGGCAGATGTTTTTGCAGATGTTTTGGCAGATGTTTTAGCGGGGATTAGAGTAGGGTCGATTTCATTTTCTAGAACGTCGTCTAGGCGCTCTAGGCTGCCTTGAAGGGTTTGAAGGGTGTTGGCAAAGCCGATGAGGTTGTTGACCGGGGCTTGGAAGCTTTGCGTGAGAAGCTGAAAGGCGACTAACATGCCGATGGAGAGGTTGCCATTGGTGATCCGCCAGCCACCGATGATCAGCAGCGAGAGGGTGGCAAGGGTAGATAGCAGGGCGGGCAATAGACCCAGTAGGCGATTGCTGAGACCGAGTTCTTGCTGGGCGTTGATCGCTTTGGTGTAGTAGCCAACCCAGCGGATGAAGAAGTCAGATTCTAGTCCGGAGGCTTTGAGGGTTTCGATGCTTTGGAGGCCGGAGATGGCTACGCCTGATGATTTTCCGTATTCTTGAATGAGGCGGCGATTGGTATCGGTGCGCGATCTGGAAACCCACTGCAATACGAAGACGTTAATAGCCGCAAAGCTGACGACAATCAGGGTGAGAAGACTGTCGTATTGCAGCATGACGATAGCGTAGAACCCAATCATCACGCTGCTGATTAAGGTGGTGGTGAGCCGACCAGAAAGGACGCTGGCAACGGTGTCGTTGAGGGTGATGCGATCGCTGATCTCCCCGGCAAATCGCTGCGCGTAAAACCCTGCTGGTAGCCGCAGTACATGCCACACAAACCGGCTAGTCATACCGACTGATAGCTTGACTCTGAGCGCCCGCAAGTAGCGTAGCTGAAGCCCGGTGAGCACAGCTTGCAGCACTACCGTCAGCATCATGCCAATTAGCACATAGGGAAGCCAGTCCAATCGCTTGGCCAGTAGCACATTGTCAATAAAGACTCGGCTGAAGGCGGGCAGCGCTAGCGTTGGCAGCACCAGCAAAAAGCCTGCTAAGGTACAAAAGGCTAGTGCGCCGAGCGATCCGCCAAGTCGGTGCTTTAATCCTCGCCATGCGCTTGGAAGCTGGCCGCCGGTTTGAAAAGTTTCACTCGGTTCAAACGTCAGGGCGACGCCCGTATAGCCTTCATCAAAATTAGTAAAAGAGACTTTGCGAGGGCCAATGGCTGGGTCATTGAGGGCGACCTGCTGCTTGTGAAAGCCATCGACGACCAAAAAGTGATTGAAATTCCAAAAAACGATAAAAGGGGGCTTGATCTGCTGAAGGCTATCGATGCTTTTTTTGAAGCCTTTAGCCGTGAGCCCATAGTTGCGAGCGGCTTTGAGGACGTTAGCTGCCGTCACACCATCGCGCGAAACGCCGCACGAGCGCCGCAGTTCGGCGAGAGGCACATAGCGACCGTAGTAGCCGAGTACCATGCTAAGTGCGGCGGCACCACACTCTACTGCTTCCATTTGTAAGACGGTGGGGGTCTGGATTGTACGGGCAGGAGCTGTACGGGTAGGAGCTGTACGGGTAGGAGCTGTAAGAGGTTGAGCCATTGAACGACTTCAAATAGGGTTCCGATGCTGATAATCTGTGGCTGATAGATCTGTGGCTGATAGATCTGTTGGATAAAGCAAGCGTTAGGGATCTAAGAAGGGAAAGACGAAGGTGATGGGTGCTTTTTCTTCTAGGGTGACGCGCGCGATCGCAGGCATTCCGGCAATCGGGGCCATCATACTAGAGCCGGTAGACCAGTGATAGTTACCTTCTGCGTCCATATCAGGAATCGTCACCACTTCTACATAAGCCTGATCGAGGCCGGTTTTACGTGCAGCCTCAATGGTTGTGACCGTTGGGTTCGACACCGAAGCCACCTGTGCCATCAGCCCGCCTGCTACCTGCGCGCCTTCCACATCTGGAATCAGCAGTACCTTCATCCCTGGCTGAATTTGGGCAATTTCGCCCGCTCCGAAGTAAGCGACGCCTTTGAGCCCCGCTGTGGGCGAATTCTCATCGGCATAGACAATCACGCCTCGGCCTGTAGTGGTAACCGGGATGCGACCCAAAAAGCTCCAGACGAGGCCGCAAGCTAGCAGTCCGCCGAGCGCCGCTAGCGGTAGCCAACTGCGAGGGGTGACAATTTGCATGAGCTGATCGAGCTGTTCGGGTGAAGAAAGCCGTTCGAGCGCTTCTTTGCGAAAAATGTTGCTTTTGCTCATAATTCTCCTACACTCCCACACCTAGATGTTTCAGCATCCAGTCAAACTTCATCGCTCCTTGAGAAACCCGCTGGAGCTGATCGAGATTAAGTTCGTTTTCTATTTCAATCTTCATATCTTTGGCGTGACTCATTTCACCAACAGCCGCGATCGCTGTCAATAAATGCGATAGCTGCGTAGCCATCACCCGATAAAACCGGGCCGCAAATCCGAGATCTTCCTGGAGCTTAATGGCCACCTGCTGCCGAGGAATCGCTAGTAGCAGCGATTCGCGCACGGCCTGAAAGCGAACAGGCAAAGGCTGAAAATCTAAAAACGAGGTGATCCCTGGCAAGCCACCGCGAGAGAGATAGGCGATGGGCTTAAAGTTTTGAGTGGCTCCGAGTTCTTCTAAGCCATGCGAACAGGTAGAGAGAGGATCGCAGGGGTGATCGGTAGTCGCGATCGCCAACTGACCATCTAACACCGTATACAGCGCGTCCACCGGTCGGCCCGCATTCAACAACACTCTTCCTGCTGCAAGCTTTTCTAGCTTTCCTGCCGCTAGCATCCAGTCAATATCACTATCGCGCAGCTCACCAAACACAAACAGCGCCTCTTTCACCATTTGCCCCGACTGATA
>JBGTIK010000207.1:0-6022 GCA_041745715.1 Phormidesmis sp. | reverse complement strand
GTTATTTAGATCCTGATATTTCCTAATGGCCTGGGTAAATAGCGCTAGCAGGTTTTCCACGCGTAAGGTTTATGGTTGAGAATTACTCTACAAAAATCGGTTCTATCCAAGGGCTGCGTATTGCTGTGATGGCTGTCGGTTTCAGCTTGGTCAGTCTTTTGAGTGGGACTGGCGCTGTCAGCGCTCAAGAGCAAACCTTGTCTTGGGCTCGAATTGATTTTTTGCGCAATCAGGTTCAGTTAGTACCGAGTAATGCAGGGGCTCGACGGGCCAGAATTGCGGATGTACTCGGTATTGGCGATGCGCTCAGAACAGCGCAGTCATCTCGGGCCGAATTACGCTTTAATGATGGGTCGCTGGCGCGTATTGGTGAACGAGCGACGTTTAGATTTACGCCTAACACCCGCAATTTTCAGCTTACGGATGGCACGGTGCTAATCCTGATTCCGCCTGCTAGAGGCCGCAGCACAATTCAGACGCCCAATGCGGTTACCGGCATTCAAGGTTCGGCACTATTTGTTCGCTACATTCCAGAAACAAACCGGACAATTGTCGGTGCACTGACCGATAATCCTGACGGCCCAATGGTGCTGTCTAACCAAGATGGATCTGAGCAGCAGGCGCTGTATGCCAATCAAATTGGCGTGATTGAGAATGACCAAATTGTTGAAATTTTTGATTTTGATCTCACGTCGTTTTGGCAGACGAGTGGTTTGGCGGCTGGTTTTGACTATCTTCAGCCCGGATCGGATGACTTAAATGGGGTGCGAGAAGAAATTCGAGAGGCAATAGCCAATCAAGGCACCTTTGATCCGGGTGAACAGGTGATTGAGAATCCACCCTCGTTCCGTCGTCCCGATGTTACACCGGGACAACCGGTGCCCCAGTCTCCAGGGTCAAATCCGACGTCTGGCTCCGGTAGCAATAGCTCCGGTAGCAATAGCTCCAGCGGCAGTAGTGGTTCTAACGGTGGTGGCGCAGGCGGGAGCAATAGCCAAAGCACCGGAAGTACCAGCACTAATTCGAGCAGTAGTGCTGGTACTAGCAGCACTAGCACTAATAGCAGCACTCAGCCTAGCAGCAGCGAGACCAGTGGCAGAACGCTGCCTACTGCTCCTAGCACACCCGTTACCAGCAGTGGCGAAAATATGAGCAGTCCTGTAGAAACGGTTACAGGTGTGATTCCGAGTATCTCAACTGGTAACGGTGTCACTAGTGACAATAGTTTTATTCCCAATAGCGCTAGCAACCCTGACAATACCGCCGTTGATAGCGCTGCCCCGGAGATGGGTAGCGATCCCGCTGTTGACTCAAGTGTTCTTGAAGGTCAAGACGCAGAGCTAGAGCTAGAGCCGCCTATAGAGCTAGAGTATGGCGGTTTTGCGGAAGCTTATTTGAATGGAGAAGAGCCCAATCCAGAGCTAAATAGCTTGGAGCCAATTTCGCCAGGTAATAGCGGCGAAGGGAGTTCTGTATCAGAGGATGATCTCTTTAACCCACAGCCGACGGAACCATCAGAACCGGCAGGTTCTGGTAACGCGTCTGGTAATGCATCTGAGTTAGAAGGTGTCAGTGGACTACCTGAAGGTAGTCTAGAAGCGATACCGACGACTGGCCCGCCGCTGGAAGCTGAGTTAGAGCCTAATGATACGACGCCGATTGTGAGCGGCGGTTCTACAGCCAATCCGTCAGAACCGACTAATCCAGAAGAACCCGCTAATTCAGTTGAGGGAACCACCGAAAATGGCGTGGAAGAGTCTCAAAAGACGCTAACAGGTGGTTCTAAGCTACTTATGAATTTTTTTGAAGGGCGGTTTTAGGGGTATGGTTTAGCGATCGCCCAATGTATTTTTAGGCAGTATCTTTAGGCGGTATCTTCAGGGGATTATCCTCAGTGGGCTGCTCCTGTCGGGTTGGCAGTTCACTTGCCCAGTCAGTGGGCAAAATTTCCGTTTTATCTAACGCTTGGTTGGTGACCATAACACCCGGTTGAGTGCTCTGATCGAAGGTGTTTTCAGGGTGAGTGCGATCTTCTGTCTGCTGGTTTTGCTGATCGGGTGGTGAGCCGTTAGCCGAGCGGTCAGCGGCAGCGTCCAATGGCCGTGCATCCGATAGCTGGTCATGATCTAGCTGTGCTAAGTCATTTAGAACATCTTGGGCGCAGGGATAGCGCTGGTTGAAATCATAGCGCACCATCTTATCGATAATTTGGGTGAGGGTAGGGGAGATCTGTTCTAGCGTATGTGACCAAATGATTTCTCCGCTGTCACTGCGCTTAAAGGCGTGAGGCGGTTTTCCCGTTAAAGCTTCAATTGCGCTGACGCCTAGAGCATAGAGATCGCTGCGAACGGTTGGCATTCCGGCAGACTGCTCACTGGGCATATAGCCTTGGGTGCCAATGCCAACCGTCGAGGTGATAGGCGTATCAAAGGAGCTAGTATCGGCTGCTATCATCTGCGTTGAAATGGTTTTGACAGCTCCAAAATCAATCAAAACGTACCGCCCGTCTGCCTGCCGGCGAATGATGTTAGAAGGCTTTATATCGCGGTGGATGACGCCGTTAGCATGGACAAAACTAATCACCGGCAGCAAATCTCGCAGCAAGCCAACCACAGCTTTTTGCGACAGGGGTCGATCCCTTGAGATTAATTCTCTGAGCAGGTCGCCTTCAACCATTTCTTGCACGAGGTAAAAAGCTTGCTGAACTTCAAAGTAAGCCAGTAAGCGCGGAATTTGGCTATGCTCGCCTAGTCGCCCTAGGACAGTGGCTTCAGATTCAAACAGACGCTGGGCAAGCTGGTGGGCTTTGGGGTTATCGCCGATGATTTTGAGCTGCTTGACGACGCAGGTTGGGTTTCCGGGGCGCAGGGTGTCTTCTGCTAGGTAGGTTTCACCGAATCCGCCAGCGCCGAGAATTTTGATAATGCGGTAGCGATCGCGCAGCAAAGTCCCAATCTTATCGGCTTGATAGATTGCCAACAAATCTTGCAAGTCGTCCTGTTCGCTGATGATTTCTTGCACCAGCGGCGAAGTCACAAGCGGGCCAGTGTGGATCGTAAGCGCTTACGTTTGAGCCGCTCAGCGGTAAAGCTAATGCCAAAATCCAACAGGCCAACGGTAGCGATCGCCAAAATCGGTGTCCCTGTAATCACAATCACCCTGGCCCCGACAAACGCGCCGTAGCTCACTAAGGCCCACAGCCCGACACTGCCTCCTGCAATCATAGCTTTTGTCAAGGGTTTGGCAGTGCGGCTCATCAGCACCACGACGACTAACCCCACGCTCAGCACCACTAAGGCGTTAACGGGTGGCTGTGAAATAAGCTGAGTTGGGGCAAGGCCGGTTTGCAGCGTCGCGACCGTATTCGCCAGCACCTCCACGCCTGGCATCGGCTGTGGATAGAGAAAGCTGCGGGAAAATGGGGCATCGTGAAAGTCTTGATGCACATCAGCAGTCGTGCCAATAATCACGATTTTGCCTTTAAAGGCACTGCCTGATCCTAGCCGGTTGCGCCAAGGATCATCGTCTAGTACGTACCAAAACGGCGTTTGCGCAAAGCTACCGCTAGGCCCATAAAAAAAGATATTTTCTTGGGAGCGCTGATTATAAGGCACTTGAGCGGCTTTTAAAGTGGCTTCAGCAAAGCTCAAAGGCGCTTCATTACCCGGCATCGGTTCCCCAAAGACAGCCGCTTCATCAAGTGCTATCTCATTGAGAAATGCTTGCCCAAGCCGATGAATTTTGCCATTCATCTCTTTTTTAAACGTTATCGAACCGACGCGCACGCCAGTACTGCGAAACTGCTCTAACGGCAAAGACGGCTGGGTCAAATCGCCTTGACGAAGGTTGATGTTGTTATAGTTAGCGGCTAAGACAATGCGATCACCATAGCGCTTCAGCACCTTTGCAAATGCCGCATCATCTGCCTCTCCGTACGCGCTTGGAGCCGGAAATAGCACGTCAAGCGCGATCGCTTTTGCTCCAGCATCCATCAAGCGCTCAATCACTTGCCCGTAAGCTTGCCGCTGCCAAGGCCAAGACTCAATTGGTTTAAGCGCTGCATAGCGATCAGGATCTTCTAAGTAGTACTGCCCCTGGGCCAAAGATTCTTCATCGATCGTCAAAATCACAATATCTTCAGGCGGTGTGAGCGGGCCTCTCAGCTCAAAAAATAGACTCTGGACATCTCGTTCTAAAAGATTGACAATTCCCAGATTAAGACCGACTGCGCCCGCTGCTATAGCGACACAAATACCAGACAGCGCTGAGCGCCAGTGCTGCGAAACCGCCGTTTGCTGCCAAATGTTCAATCGATTGCGCACTGATAAAACCGCTGTTGCGCCATCAGCAGGTTTATCAGTGCGGCTGGGCTTGGCCAATTTTTGTCTAACCATGACACTATCTCAAGCCCGCTAGTAACGCTTTGACCATACCGTTTGCTTTACATTTTTTGATGACCTTATCAAAGCGCTATTCCTACGGAGCTTTCTGTAGGATAGAACTTTCCTGCTCTCAAAATCTTTAAAGTCGCAGTTAGTAGACCATGCTAACTGTGAACTTAACAGCGTTTCAAGTACATCCAGCTAAAACGGGTATCAAAACGAACTTGCTTCTAAGGAAACCGCCTATAATGATCCCGTAGATTCAAAAGAAGATCCAAAAGATCTAAAAAACAGCTCTCAGAAGCAAATCCTGAAAACGAGAGCCCAAAAACGCCAGCGAGGTACCGTTAAGTTTTATATGGTTGCCAACCCTTGATTGACATGTCCTTATTTTATGGCGAATATCTTTTAGAGTAGAAACTCCTCTATTTTCCTGCAAAATTCGTACCAAGACAACTTTATATATCAGCAGTCAATGCCGAGCCAAAATCGTATTTACTTTACTCTCTAGCCAAATTAATGGCTAGGGCTATTGACGTATTGACGCATTCAAATGCGCATAAATTCTTATCACCGAGACCCCGTGAATGGCGCTCAATGCCATTCATCTACTCATTTACAAGGGCTCTATTCTTAATCTTTAAATTTACGTCTTATGGCAACTTCTCCGCTGAACCGGCTGTCGATTTTTGTAGACGGCAATAATATGTTCTACGCCCAGCAAAAAAACGGCTGGTTTTTTGATCCCAAGCGCATCTTAGAGTATTTCATTCAGGAAACGGAAGGCTTAGCGTTAGTTAATGCCTTTTGGTATACCGGACTGAAAGATTCTCAAGATCAGCGCGGCTTTAGAGATGCGCTGATCAGTTTGGGCTACACGGTTCGCACCAAGGTGTTAAAAGAGTATTACGATGACACATCGGGTCGCTACTCACAGAAAGCTAATCTAGACATCGAAATTGTGGTGGATATGTTCAATACTGTTGAGCAATATGACCGCGTGGTGCTGCTCAGTGGAGACGGAGATTTTGAGCGCGCGATTGAGCTATTGCGCTCTAAAAATACGCATATTACGGTGGTGTCTACAGAGGGCATGATTGCTCGCGAATTGCGCAACGTTACTGATCGCTATATTGACCTCAATAAAATTCGCTACGCCATTGAAAAGTCAGATAGCTAGCGCTAGCTTCTCATCAGGAAAGCAACGATACCGATGACCATCCTGCCAAGAAAAACATTACGCCGCTGAAAGTAAGTAACCGCATTGCAGTACTAAGCTTTAGCTGAGCTTGGTACTGCTGCCGCAGCCTTAGATCGCTCGACAACCAGTGTTCCACCAAGCAATGTTCAGATTCGGAAACCTCATTGTCTAAATAGGCGCTGAGCAGCTCGAACTTCTCTTGATCTGTGAACTTACGAGTTCGAGTTGGGTTAGAGTGCGAACTGCTATCTTCAAGTTCTGCGGGCGATCGCTCCGTCGGGAATGAGGGTGAAGAGATGCAGGGTTATTTCATTCTAGACAGATTTATGGAAACATAAGGGGAGTCGTTGATTGAGAGCTTTCCAAGCATGAGTACGTTAGCTATCGTAGAAGCCTTTCGAGACTTACCCGACCTACGTCGGGGTGCAGGTCGTCGCCA
>JBGTIK010000206.1:0-19660 GCA_041745715.1 Phormidesmis sp. | reverse complement strand
CTGACTACATGCTTGATGTGCTCGCAGCAGCCTCTGCTAGCTAGCATATTTTAAGACGATTTTTCTTGCGCTTACCCTGGACGCCCAAGACGAGTGGTTCTAATGCTTCCAGGTCAGCTTTTGTTAAATTTTCAGATTTTTTTTAGAGGGAATATTCATGACCTATCTACTCAGCAAAATTCGTCGCCGCCAAGCCATCCAGATGTTAGCAGGCGCTTCAGGAGCCGCCTTGCTGCACGCCTGTAATGCTGCTAGCACCGATCAAGCTACTAGCTCAGCACCCGATACCGCCGCCGATGAAACCGCTAGCTCAGCAGATAGCGCTATGTCACTCACGCTTGGCACTATTTCTTGGATTGGCCAAGTCCCTATATACATTGCCCAAGAAAAAGGCTTCTATGAGGAAGCCGGACTTGATTTCAACCTGCGCCTATTTGGCTCCGGCAGCGAATACATGTCCGCCTTTCTGACCAATCAGCTAGACGGCGTTTCACCTGTTAGCTCTGAAGCGATCATCATGAAAGCCCAAGGCAAAGACTACAAAATTGTCCTCGTACAGGACAATTCAGTCGGCGGCGATGGCATTCTAGCCAAAGACAGCATTAAAAGCGTTGCCGACTTTAAGGGCAAAAAAATCGCTGTCGATACCAGCGGCGTCAGCTATTTCTTCCTATTACAGGTGATCAAAGAAGCCGGACTCAGCAAAGACGACATCACAGCTGTCAACACAGAACCTGCCGCCGCCGCCGCCGCTTTTCAGGCCAACAGTGTCGATATTGCCGTCACCTACGCGCCCTACCTCAACCAAGCTGACGAAGCCGTTGCCGATGGCCGCATCATCTACGACTCCTCTAAAATGCCAACCGCGATTACGGATCTCTATCTATTTGACACGGCCTACATCGAATCTAATCCCAAAGCCGTTCAGGCATTTGTAAACGCCACTTTGAAAGGGCTACAGTTTCTCAAAGACAACCCCGAAGAAGGCATAGCCATTGGTGCCACTGCCTTAGAAGCACCTCCTGAAGACATTGCGAGTGACCTCAAGGGCATCAAACTACCCGATCAAGAGACCAATCTAAAAATGCTGGCACAGCCTGAAGACGATCTTTATTTAGCGAATTCTCTTGAAGAACTCGCGGCCTTTTTGCTGAGCGAAGGCCAAATTGAATCTAATCCAGGTGACTGGGAAACCACTATCGATCCTCAATTTGTGGAAGCAGCCAAGCTGTAAATTGAGCGTTGCTGAATAGCGGTATGATTTTCCTCAGGTTTGAACGAGCTTTCAAATGGGAGCACGTCATTCTCTACAGAAAGAATAATGAAGCCTGGTTTTACGTTGCCCTTGCAAACGAGTTTTCAGTCCTTCTAAATTCTCTGGCCAGAGAATGACGTGCTCCCTTTCAAATAGTCCAGAATTCAATTCATACTCTAAATCAGCAACGCCCAGGATCAGTGGCCGCAGGCGGCATTGAGTTGGCACTAGCAGCTCTTATCAGTTTGTTGCATTTGGATTATTATGCTGCACTATTTGAGTAGTTATACACAGGAACCTGAATAAAGTGATCAGGCTCTTTTCTATCTAAAATTGTCTGCTGTAAACGTTCTACGGTTAGCGGAGAGAAAAACTGCTCACCTGTTTCTTCATTTACACGGGCAGGCACGTTGTCGATCAGAACAATTTTTCCATTCAGATTTAAGGTGTACGTTACCTGCTTCTCAACCAATGTTTCTTGCCAATTACTTGTCATCGTCACTACGCCGCCTTTGAGTAAAGTCGTTACTCCATCTTTGGGGGTTGGGTTCGTACACCGTGATTATTTTGACGAGCGAACGAGAAGGATAACTACACTGAATATGAATAGGACGTTGTGCCTGTGTCGAACCAAAAATCAGGCAACTTGGCCCATACTTGTCTTCTAGGTAGTCCTCAATTACTTGTCCGTTCTTAATCGCCTCCCTAATTTCTTGAACTCGAATTTGCCGCAAGATAGATTGATCAACAGCATGTTTAGAAAACTCGAACTGCTCCTCAGCAAACTTACGACGTATTTCTACCATTAGCACAGTCATTCAACTATTCTATCGCCTTACCTGAGCAGCTCGACAAACGCGACGATGATGCTATTAGGTTCATGATCGCTAGATGTAGTGTGTGTCATTAATCTTCGTTTTTGGGATAGTACGTAGGCATCAAAAATGATGAGCTATAGGTGAAGCAGAGGCATCCACAGAACCGAACCCTTATAGCTATTCCTTATTGCTGAATAGCCGAGTTTTGGTTCGTTGCTGACCTTCAAGATGTGCCTTGCGTAGTAGTTCCCCAAGGGCTGTTGTACTAAAGTTCTGTGCCTCTTGTATGTCTCCTATATACTGCAACACGAGTGTCGTAAAGCTTCCGTTCTGAAGGTATCTCATCCATGTTTCTTGTGAACGCATGGGAGCTTCTTCGGCTTTAATCAGGCTGATAACATCGTCTATAAAGCACATGTCAACAGCTTGTACGAGCCGAGACAGGTCGGTTGCCGTGATCGATTCATATACAAAGGATATGAAAAGAATGCCGAATAGCTTTGCTTTTTTCAAATCATTGGTCTTCTCGATAACCAGTAGTAAGGTCTCACCAATTTTTTCGCATTCTTCAGGGTTATTGCTCTTCTTTCTTTTCCATTCCTCCCTAAAAGATTCGTCGGCTTGGTTCATCGGGTCAATGAAGCTTTGTATTTTAGCTGCGAAGACACGGTTTCTTATATCATTAACCCCCTTAATGAGTTTCAGCGTAGAGCCTACGACGGGAATCTCCTTTGCTATGGGATTCTCTACTAATTGATCGATGAGTACTTCCCCAACTTCTAAAGCTCCTTCAAGAATAGGTTTCTCCCTTACAGCCATGCTGAACTATCCTCAATCAGATACGTACGTGCTCGTTCTGTCATCAGTAATCAACCTGTAAATAGTACTTTGCGTGGTTTCTAGTGTAGTACGGAGAAACTGGCTACTTGAGGTGAACGCTTCTTAGTCGCGGATCTTATCGACTCCCTACCGGCTTTCAGCCAAAAAACGATCGTTAATTTAGCAGTTGTGGCGTTCGCTGTTTACGCCGTGCGATCACCCTGCCAACAGTATTGTCTGCTTATAGGACTTTGGGATTACTGACTGATCTCAGTTGAAGGGCTTCCGAGTGTGCGGCCCTCCCCGTCTAAGTTATTTGCTAACTGTATTGTTATTTTTGTGGGCTGACCAGGAATCGGCCCTATCACTACTTGATCTAGAACCCTGTCACCTTCGCGAATACGATGTAAATCAACCATTCCGTATCCAGTAAACTTCTCCGTCATAGGCAAGTCAGTCTCTCCGTCGAAGAAGCTCCAAGAGTTCATATATTTTCCGTACAGACGATTAGGCTCTGAAAGGGTTAACGCCGATTGCGTTTTCTCAGCCAGTTCTTCCTCTGAGCAGGCTTTCTGGGCCGTTGGATTGCCACAGCTATAGAGAAAAGTCCAATATGCCAAGGCCGTAGCGTTGATTTGCGCTCGAACGAAGTACGCCTCTTGCATAGGCATAGACTTCATATCTATACTCATCCATCCCCCGGTAGGACTGAAGCTAAATGACTCACTTCTATAGGAATTCTCCAGTTTTGCCTTTTCCTCTTTCGATAATTCTGTAAAAGAAATGACAGAGGCGCTTTTGATGACTTCACGGACTGATGGCCCTGTGGGAGGCGATTTGCGGCAACCTGTTGTGAATAATAGGGCTATTGATATCAGAAAAAGGTGAGTACGCATACTGTCTTGACTTATAGAGGTTCTTAGAGCAAAGCACGATAGCCCTGTTGGTAGTTTCGCTCTGTGGTTCTTTGGTCGGGATAACCTTTGAGAAAAACCATATATGACCTCACGGCTGAAACTACATACAAATCCATTTATCTGTCTTTGAAACCAGAGCGCAAACGTAGTCTGATTTTTTAGTCAAGCCCAAAGAAGCGCAATTATCTTGGGTTTGATAGGTGCGATCACGCTCAAAAGTGAATCAGCGCTCCTTTGAGAAAATCCACCGTTCACTTAGTCTATTTTGGGTGGATGCCAACCGACAGAAACCCAAGAACGCCGTACCGAAACGGCAAAGGAATTGTTGAGCTTTAGCGTCTCGACAGTTGCCCGGCCACACGGGATAAGTCCCGCCATATGAGTGCCATCATCCGACCAGTTAAAGTGCTCAAACCACTCTTGCCGACGTGGGGGATAGAGCGCTACCGTCTTTCCCGTCACTGGGTCAACCCCATGAGTGCGGTCAGCTTTATGGCTATTGCAAGGGCGACAGGCCACCCATAAATTCTCTCATTAATCCCCGTTCAACCGCCTCAACTAAACCAGCCGTTTTGCGAAGCCAACCCTCGTTATAAACCTGCATCAGTGCCTCTAACTCTTGAGGTTCATCGCCAACTAGCTCGCCTTCGCGCTGCTTTTCTAGCAGCTCAGAGAGCCGTTGATCCTGCTGTGTCGATAGCATAGACCCAGCTAGGTCAAGAACAGCCCGGTCAGAGAGTTCAGCAATAGCGGGCAGGGTCTCAACCTGCTCGCTTAGCGGCGGCAGCGATGAGCCGACCGTATCTGCCAAAACACTTGCCAAGTCACGATTGATAAGACGCGAAAACCGCTGTGCTCGCTGATAGACCTCTTCCGGCAAACTGATGGTGACTTGAATCGATGCCATAGCAAGTCGTGGAATAGTGTGTTCTATAGTCTATCGCAGGTCTCGCAAGCGATGAGCAACCAGGGTTAAGCAAGTCTGAAATAGCGGCGCAGATGAGCGCTAGCGGGACATCACTCGATAGGCTGCTTGACCCCGACAACACGTCTATCACACTGAAGACTCTGGAGCGAGCTGCCACTGTTTTAGACAAGCTTCTACAGGAGGGCTTTAAGGATTTTATCCATTAAACTAGACGGCTCACCGTATGATTGATTTGGATCGAATACTACTCACACTCCTACAGTCACCCAGACCAAACATATCAACACTCGTAGGTTTATCTATCGTGAGGCATAGATAAGTCTATTTTGGGTTATTTCTAAAGTCTAGGCAAAAGCCGGAATATAGCCTTCTCATGAAGTAAGAAAAGCCCTACAGTGTAACCACCTAGACGAACATTAAGTTTTTCTAGATAGTTTTACTTAGACTTTACCTAGACTTTCGGAGTGTTCGTGGACGATTCAAAAAGACGTTACCTTAAGCCTTCGGTATTTTGGAGTATTCGCCAAGGATTTCCGGGCTGGTTGCAGCCTGCTTTAGTCGCAGCGTCTTTAGCCATACCGCTGCTACTTTGGAGCTTTTTAAGCTACGGGCACTACGTCAATCCTAAGTTTTTGCCGACGCCCAGCGCAGTGGTGATCACTGGTATCACTATGCTCAGCGACGGCGATCTGATGGTAGATATTATCGCTAGCTCAGCGCGCGTGATGGCTGGGTTTATCTTCGCAGCCATTGTTGGCATTCCGGTCGGCATTGCCATGGGCACGTTTTACAGCATGGATAGTCTGCTAGGGGGCTTTGTGCGCACCGCGCGCTACATGCCGATCGCGGCATTTGTGCCCTTGATTATTATCTGGGCAGGCATTGATGAAACCTCTAAGGTTTTGATCATTTTCTTCGGCATTGTGTTTTACAACGCGACGATGATTGCCGATGCGGTGAAGTTTATTCCCAATGAAACGCTCGACGTTGCCTACACACTCGGCGCGACCCGGCGCGATGTGCTCATTCGGGTAATTTTACCGGCTACTTTACCCAATATTCTTGATACGCTGCGAGTCAATATCGCGGGTGCTTGGAACTTTTTGGTGATCTCTGAGCTAATTGCGGCTCAGAACGGTTTGGGGTTTACGATTGTGCGATCGCAGCGCTACCTCCAGACAGACAAAGCCATGTTCTGCATTCTGGTAATTTGCATCATTGGCCTAGTCACCGATTTCGCCTTCAAACTCGTTTTTCAGCTTTGCCTTCCTTGGGCCGAATCTAAAGTCGGCTAAGCGCACTGGTATAGCTGTCGCTTGTGTAACAGACGCGATCGCCGCAGGCCCTTAGCATCTGTCCTAATATCTGATAGATGCATTTGATCGATCTTTGGAATTTCTGGACGCTCAGCACTCCCAAATTTTTAGCTCGTACTTTGAGCGGCCACAAGCTTCTAGCTCAGATCTTCCAGCGCAGACCTTCAGCATTTGTAGACTTTTAGCATCCAGGTAACTAACTTTCACCGCCCTATGCAAACTACTTTTCCGACGACGCTACATCAGCAAGTTGCCACCACTGCCGCCAAGCTCGAAATTCGTAACATCGTCAAAGTGTTTAATAGCAGTAAACAAACAAAGTTGGCGGTCGATAATGTCAGCCTAGAGCTAGCGCCCAATGAGTTTAGCTGCATTGTTGGGCCTTCGGGCTGCGGTAAGTCTACACTGCTGAGCATTGCCGCCGGATTGGTTAAAGCTACATCTGGGCAGATCTTAGTCGATGGCATCCCGGTACCAGGGCCAGGAGCGGATCGTGGCATGGTGTTTCAGCACTACACGCTTTTTCCTTGGCTGTCAGCGGCTGATAATGTTGCTTTTGGGCTCAAGCTGAAAAAAATGCCCAAAGCTGAGCAAAAAGCGCAAGTTGCACACTATTTAGAAATTGTTGGGCTTAGCAGCAGTGCCAACGCTTATCCTAAGGAACTATCGGGCGGCATGAAGCAGCGAGTGGCTATAGCCCGCGCCTTAGCTAACGAGCCAGAGGTGCTGCTAATGGATGAGCCTTTTGGCGCGCTCGATTCTCAAACCAAAGAGCAGCTACAGTCATTTTTTCATGACCTCTGGGAAAAGACCCACATCACGGTACTGATGATTACCCATGATGTAGAAGAAGCCATTTTCCTCTCGCAGCGGGTCTATGTGATGGATCGCAGCGGCAAAATGCGCGAAACGGTAGACATTAATTTGCCTCAGCGCCGAGAGCTAGATATGAAGCTGACGCCTGAATTTTTAGAGTATAAAAAAGCCATTGTTCATATGCTGCGCTAGCAGAACCCAGCCGATAAGTTCTTAGCGAGTAACCCGCTAAAAGCCTTCTGACCCAGTTTATCCACTTGCTCAAATGCAGTAAGGGAGTCGCGCGTAAAGGCCATACCGATCCTCATCCTCTAGCCCCTTCTCCCAAACTGCTACCGATTACACCCGATTACACAGTTGCTGCTGGTTGGTTCATCTGAGTGAGTCTGTCAGCTAGGAGCTGCTCTAGCTCTTCTAGGGCTTTAGTGAAGCCTTCAATTCCTTCGACTAGTTTGTCGCTCGCCATCCGATCTGCTGCGTGCATCTCGTCAAAGGTGGCTTTGTCTATGGTTTTCTTTTCAATGTCTAGATCTTGGGCGTTTTCGGGGCACAGCTTGCGTGGCAGTTCACCGTCCATTTCAGCCAGAGGCTCTAGCAGCTTCGGTGAAATCGTTAGCAAATCACAGCCTGCTAGCTCTTTGATTTCATCAATGTTGCGGAAGCTTGCGCCCATGATCTCGGTTTTGTAGCCGAACTTTTTGTAGTAGTTGTAGATCTCGGTAACCGAGAGTACGCCTGGATCTTCCGAAGGCGGATAGCTGTCACGGCCTGTGTCTTTTTTGTACCAGTCGAGAATGCGACCGACAAAAGGAGAAATCAAGGTGACGCCTGCCTCGGCGCAAGCGATAGCCTGATGCAGTCCAAACAATAGCGTCAGGTTGCAGTGAATGCCTTCTTTTTCAAGGATTTCAGCAGCTTTGATACCTTCCCAAGTTGAGGCGATTTTGACCAGGATGCGATCACGGCTCACCCCAGCCGCCTCATACTCTGCAATCAAATCCCGAGCGGTGGCTAAGGTGCCTTCGGTATCGTACGAAAGCCGAGCATCCACCTCAGTCGAAACTCGACCGGGAATAATCTCCAAAATTCGTTTGCCGAAGGCCACTGCCAAATGCTTAAACGCTTCCATCGCCACATCTTTATCAATGGCATCTGTGCCTAAGCTGTCCATTGCCTGCTGCAAGGTTTCGTCCACAATGCTCTGGTACTGAGGCAAGCCTGCCGCAGCGGTAATCAGTGAGGGGTTCGTCGTCGTATCTTGTGGTGTGAAGGCTTCAATCGCACCAATATCGCCGGTATCAGCAACGACAACGGTCATTTCTTTTAACTGGGATAGCAAACTCATAAGTGTCCTTCAAGAAAAATTACTTGATAAGTATGGTTTCGCTTATTGTAATCAGCCTTGTCCAACTCAACCCCGCCCAAAAGTCTTGAGAAATACACAACCCTTCGCTTGGAGTAGGTGGTAAGGCCCGGATTTTTGAGTCCATGCTTTATAGGGCAAGCATTTCAAGGGGATATAAAGGACGAGATCGCCGCTAAATCATCATAAAATCTATCGATTTCAGAGCCTTTATCTTCTAGATTAGTCGTCAGCTTTGTCTTCCTGTCCATCATGCCCCAATGAATCAGAATCGGGCAAATCATACTCAGAAAGGTCATACAGTGGCAAATCGAACCAAAAAGTAGTGCCTACCCCCACGTTACTAACCAAATTTACCCGACTGTTGTGCTTATCCATGATGTTTTTCACAATCGAGAGTCCTAACCCCGTGCCTTCTAAGGTGTGTACCCGATTCTCCACCCGAAAAAAGCGATCAAAAATAGCCGCTTGGTCTTCCTCATCAATGCCTAAGCCCGTATCGCTAATTTCAATCCGGACGTTTTGAATCAGCTGCGGATTGAGGCTAGGAGCCCGATAAGCGCGAATCATTACTTTCCCGCCCGCTGGCGTAAATTTCAGCGCATTACCCACCAAATTACCGAGCACTTGCAACAGCAAATCGTAATTACCTAAGCCCGCTGGTAGCTTGGGTTCGATTTCTTTTTCCAAGGTGATTTGTTTGTCTTTAGCATTGAGCTGATAGGTACGCAAAACCTGATCAATCGGCTCATGCAGTTCCACCGCCGAAAACTCATACCGCCGACTAGATTCTAGACGAGAAAGATCCAGCACATCGTTCACCAAGCGGGTCAGCCGATCAGTTTCGTTGTTAGCCGTTGCCAAAAACTCCTTGCGCTCCTGCTCACTCAATTCTTCGCCGTACTCATGCAGCGTTTCAATAAATGATTTGATATTAAATAATGGCGTGCGCAGCTCGTGAGAAACATTGCTGATGAAGTTGCTCTTAGCTTCATTTAGCGCCACTTCACGGGTGATATCTTGCAGCGTAATCGCCATGCCTTTCACGTTTTCACGAGACTGATCGAGCACCGTATTGAGCAGTACTCGAATCGTGCGGTTGCCGTCCATCAGCGACATCCGAAATTCGCTGCCTTCGTGATCTTTACCCGAAACGGCTTGGACTAATGGCGGGGCAAGCTGCGATCGAACTTCCGGCTGAAGCTTATCCAAAATGCTGCCCCCTAGCGGCAGACTCGCCTCCCAACCCAAAATCCGCCGCGCCGCAATATTGGCCAGCACCAAGTTCGTTTCTGCATCCAGCAAAATCGCCCCATCGGCAATCGTTGAAACCAAGCTCTCTAGCTTGGCCTTTTCAGCCGTCAGCTCTTCAATATTTTGCTCCTCGTAGCGCTCTAGGCGCTCAGCCATGTCATTAAAGCTGTAGATCAATTCACCGAGTTCGCCGCCCAAAGGCAAATCAATGCGCTGCTTAAAATTGCCGGTGGCAATATTTTTTACCCCCAGCAGCAGCTCTTTAATCGGCTGAGTGATTGTCAGCGCATTGATCACCGCCCCCAAAATCACCATCACCCAAATCGAAACAAACACCGCAATCGTCACATCGCGAGTCAGATGCGACGAGGCCACTACCGTCGGATTGGGGTTTATGCCCATCGCCAACATGCCTTTGTAATTGCCTTCTATCACCAGCGGCACAAATACATCAGTGACCATGCCTGCTGGCGTCAGGTGCTGGCGCACCATCGGCGAATCGGCGCTGCTGGTGTAGTTGGCAGGCAGCTTCATCCGCCTGCGCAAAGTCAAAGAGTTCTGAACAGAAGGCTCTGAGTAGGGAATGCCAAAGAAAATTTCGCCGTCTTGGTCGGCGTAGAGCATGTAGCGAACGTTGGAGGTGTTTTCGTAAAAGCGATAGGAAAAGCGGGCAAGTTCCGAGCGATCATTGGTTTCGACCAAGGGGGCAACGTTGGCCGCTAGCAACAGGCCCAAATCTCGCCCAAAACGAGTATCGTTGAGCTGAGCATCTTGCTGAATGGTATTGACAGCCCAAAACGTTAGGCCGCTCATAATTAGCGACACCAGTAAGGTCGCCCCAGCCATCAATCGCGTTTGTAGGGTAAAGTCGCTCCACCATCGGGCGAGTAGCGTTTTGAGTTGGCTGAACAGTTGCATGGCTCCCTAGCCCAGGTAGGTATATTCTACGGCACTAGCTCTCTGGTGCTAATGGGCTCGCAATATGCTGACAAATCCAGGGCAATGCCTAAAGGTCAATGCCTAAAACTCAATGATAAAGCTAATATCAAGACTCGTGGCGCTGAATGCGGTGGCCAATGTCTCGGCGGTAGTAGCTGCCCGGAAACTGGATTTTATCGACGGCGCTGTAGGCTTTGGCCAAGGCGCTAGCAAAGTCCGGAGCGATCGCACTGACGCCCAACACCCTGCCGCCAGTACTGATTAACCCGATCTCACTTAGTCGCGTGCCCGCATGAAACACCACGGTTTCAGCATCTTCTGCCGTGGCAATGCCATCAATTGCCAGTCCTTTTTTATAATCCCCCGGATAGCCTTCAGCTGCCATCACGACGCAGGCCGAAGCCGCATTTTTCCACACAAACGGCGGCATACTGGCTAGGCGCTGCTCACAGCAGGCCATCACAATGTCTTCTAAAGGCGTTTCTAACAGCGGCAGCACGGCTTGCGTTTCGGGATCGCCAAAGCGGCAGTTGAATTCGATTACTTTCGGATCGCCGGTTGGCGTCACAATCAGTCCGGCATAGAGCACTCCCCGATAGTCAATGCCCCTAGCTTGTAGTCCTTTGAGCGTGGGCTCTAGCACTTCTTTTTGCACTCGCTCTAATAGATCATCGGGCATCACTGGGGTGGGCGCATAGGCTCCCATACCGCCCGTGTTCGGCCCGGTATCGCCTTCACCAATTTGCTTGTGATCTTGCGCGGGCAAGAGCGGGCGAATGGTCTGGCCATCGGTAACGGCTAGCACAGAGACTTCTTGCCCCGTCAAAAATTCTTCGATGACGACGCGATCGCCTGCCACCCCAAACTGACCGTTAAAGGCCGCTTCGACAGCCGAATTCGCCTCAGCTATCGTCATCGCCACCGTTACTCCTTTACCCGCCGCTAGCCCGTCAGCTTTGACGACAATCGGTGCGCCCTGCTGTTGTATATACAACAAAGCTTTTTTAGCATCGGTAAACATAGCCGCCGCCGCCGTCGGTACATTTGCTTCAGCCATTAAGCCTTTAGCCCAAGCCTTGCTAGCCTCTATCTGCGCCCCTTGTTTGCCAGGGCCGAAGACCGGAATTTTTTGGGCTCGCAGCGCATCGGCTAAGCCTTCGGCTAAAGGCTGCTCTGGCCCTACCAGCACAAAGCTCATGTTGTTGACAAGAGCGCAGCGGGCAATGCCTTGGGCTTCAGTTTCGGCCATCGCGACGTTGCGACAGCCCGATAATAGCGCCGTGCCGCCGTTTCCTGGAATGCAGACGACTTCAGTGACTTTGGGCGATCGCAGCAGTCTCCAAGCCAGCGCATGTTCGCGCCCACCGCTGCCGACAACAATTGCTTTCATAACTTAAGGACAACCCTGCCAAGAGTGGCGCACACCAAGACTACATACTCTCATCAAAATTGTCTTAAAACTACGAATAGCAAATTACAAAGCATAGTCAATGTCGTTTGAGAAAGGTCGGTTGAAGCGCGATCGCCAGTCAAACCCGCCTAATTACTGAATCGTTTCCGCCTTTTTGTAAGCCGCCTGCACCGCCGGACGCGCCTGCACCCGCTCAAACCAGCCCTTGAGATGCCCAAAATCGTTTAGATCTTGGCTCTGACGCTCATAGCCCGTAATCCACGGATAGCAGGCCATATCGGCAATTGAGTAGTCGCCTGCAATATAGTCGCGATCCGCTAGCTGCTTATTCAGCACGCCATATAGACGAGCCGTTTCTTTGACATAGCGCTCAATCGCATAGGGGATTTTTTCGGGGGCATAGATTGCAAAATGATGATTTTGACCTAGCATTGGCCCCAAACCGCCCATTTGCCAATTCAGCCATTCCAGCACTTCCACCCGTTTCGGCAAGCTTGTCGGCAAAAATTTTCCGGTTTTTTCAGCCAAGTACTGCAAAATCGCGCCTGATTCAAACACGCTAATCGATTCACCTGTTTCAGTATCATTATCTACAATCGCCGGAATCCGATTGTTCGGCGCAATTTTTAGAAACTCAGGATCGAACTGTTCGCCTTTACTAATATTGATCGGGTGAATTGTATAAGGCAAATCGGCCTCTTCGAGGAAAATTGTAATCTTGTGGCCGTTAGGCGTCGTCCAGTAGTAGAGATCAATCATGGCGCTGACTGCGGCAAAACCGCGATGAAACTACACTTGAATTATCCATTTACGACCCTTGAGTGGTCGATTTTAGCTATTTTCAGCAATCAAAAGCCGAAGTCTAATTGTATAGACCTCGGCGTATTTGAATCTTGTCACTAGCTGACATTTAAAGAGATTTATGCCATAAGGCAGATTATCTTCAGCGATAAGCAATGGACTTTAGTTCTTACTGCGCGCGTCGCGGTTGTGGAGCACTAAATCAGTCAGCGTAGCGGTATCTGATAGGTTACTAGCGGTAGAGACTTGCAGTCCGTTGTTGGCGAAGGCGGCAGGCGCTAGAGCGCTCATGCCAAGCATCAAAACAGCGGCAGATAAAATAAAGCGTTTCATAACGGGGCTCCTAAAAGTAACGAGGTTTCGTTTGTTCCTTACCCCTTTAGGATGACAACACCCTCTGAGAATACGATGAGCCCTTTCTGAGAGGATTGTCAGCATTTCATGAGAAACATTAGTATTCCCTGATACAAAGATGAGAAATTTTGTATTTTGGGATACAAATAATTTTTCTGCCTTGTTACTCTACCGTTACCGATTTTGCCAAGTTGCGCGGCTGATCGACATCTAACCCCCGTCGCGCGGCAATGTGATAAGACAATAGCTGCAACGGGACAACGGTTAGCACCGGGGAGAGCAGTTCATCAACGACCGGAACGGGCAATAGCGCATCGAAGGTGTCTTCGGCGTCAGCATCGTTCATCGGTACGACGCCAATTAAACGAGCGTCACGGGCTTTGGCTTCTTGAGCGTTGGAGAGCACTTTTTCATAAACGGTGCCGGGAGTCGCGATCGCCACCACGGGCACTTTTTCATCGAGCAACGCAATCGGCCCATGCTTCATTTCACCCGCCGGATAGCCCTCTGCGTGAATGTAGCTAATCTCTTTCAGCTTCAGCGCACCTTCTAGGGCAATCGGATAGTTGATGCCACGGCCAATAAAAATAAAGTCTTTGGTATCAGCAAAGTCGTGAGAAAGCTCTTCTACGTAGCGCTCCTGACTTTCGAGCACCAGCTCTAGCTGCGCGGGCAACTGCCGCAAGCCTTCAATAATCTCAGCTAGGCGCGCCAATGAAATCGTCTGCCGTCGGTAAGCTAGCTCCAAAGATAAAAAGTAGAACGCCATGAGCTGCGCCACAAACGTTTTGGTCGCAGCGACGCCAATTTCAATCCCGGCCATTGTTCCCATCACATGGGGAATCAGCCGCCCTAATGAGCTATCGACGCGGTTGGTAATGCCGAGCATTCGGGGGGCATGGCGATCATCGCCACTGGCCGAGCGTCGATTTTGCTCCATTTCTAGCGCGGCGAGCGTATCTGCTGTTTCTCCCGATTGCGTCACCCCAATCGTCAGGGTATTCGCCATCAGCGGCGCGGGCGCGTAGCGAAATTCAGAAGCGTACTGCACCACAGTTGGCACATTAGAGACTTGCTCTAGCAGATACTTGCCGACTAAGCTTGCGTGCCAGCTCGTGCCGCAGGCCAAGATTTGAATATGCTCAAGGTCATCGAGTAGAGCATCGGGCAAGTTGAGACGGATAGGCGATCGCTCACTCTGCTGATCCCAGCTCGTATCCAAATAAGTCTCCAAACAGGTGCGCACCACACCGGGCTGCTCATAGATTTCCTTGAGCATAAAGTGCTTGAACCCCTGCTTTTCCACCATAATCGGGTTCCAGTTCAGCGTTTGAGGCTTTTTCTTCAGCCGATGGCCACTAAAGTCATAGACCTCTACGCCCATCGGTGTCAGCCGAGCTATTTCACCATTTTCTAAAGTCAGCACCGCTTGGGTATAGGGCATAATCGCCGGCGTATCCGAAGCGCAGAAAAACTCACCCTGACCAAAGCCAATTGCCAGCGGCGCTTGCTGACGTACGACTAGCAGTTCATCTGGAAAATCAACTGACACCATCGCCAAGGCAAATGCCCCTTTCAGGCGTTGCATCGCCTGCCTAGCAGCTTCTAAAAAACTAGACTGCTCTGTCAGCGCCGTATCTGCCGCTGGATTTTCAGCCGGATTTTGCAAGTACTCCGCAATCAAGTGCGGAATCACTTCCGTATCGGTGTCTGAGCGAAACTGATGGCCCTTGTCTTTGAGCTCTTCACGCAGCTCCCGGTAGTTTTCAATGATGCCGTTTTGCACCACGGCAATCCGCTCTTTAGTATCGGTATGAGGGTGCGCATTGTGCTCTTCCGGCTTACCGTGCGTGGCCCAGCGAGTATGACCAATGCCCAAATGCGCCGGATCTTCGAGCCCTTCGAGCTTGGTTTGGAGGTTGATGAGCTTGCCTTTAGCCCGCGTTCTGTGCAAACGGCCTTCACAAACTGTCGCTACGCCAGCCGAGTCATAACCCCGATACTCCAGCGTTTTTAACCCTTCAACCAAAATCTTGCTAGCCGCACGGGTGCCGATATAACCAACGATTCCGCACATAGTTTTGGATCTCCTTTAAAACTGCTAGCTCACAAGCCAGCGCTAATCGCCTTAGCCGAAAAAGAACTCAGACAAAGCTAACTTGAATCATCACATTCAGCCAGATCAATTCCAGCTAAGTCTGTAATGCCAGCCTCAATCTAGAACGACCTCTCTCTAAAACAGCCTCTATATTAAAGCGGCCTAGAGCGGCTACTGAGAAATAAACCCAATCAAGATTAGCGGTACAAAAATCACCGCAACCAAAATGACCATCAAAGTCACAGGCGATCGCTTAATTAAATTTGGGTCAGGCTTATGTTCTTTATTCATGTGACTCAATCAAGGGAGCAAAAAGTGTCGTAGCGATTTAAAGGTAACTGGATAAGGCTTCACTAAAGGTGGAATAAGGCTTTACCCCAACCAGCGTATCAACCAATTCCCCATCTTTAAACATCATCACAGCCGGAATGCTTCTAATCCCAAATCGCTTGGCCACTGCCTTATTAGCATCCAAATCCAGCTTAGAAACCGTGGCTTTACCGGCATACTCATCTGCAAGCTGATCCATCAGCGGCGAGACCAGCTTACAAGGGCCACACCAGCTAGCGGTGCAGTCTACCACCACTATCGGCTCGTCTTTGATTAAGGCGTCAAAGGCTGTTTCATCAGCAATATATTCTGCGGGCATGGGGCGATCGCTCCTAAAACCCAATCATACACCCGCAACTAACCTCCCTTCCTTCCCATAAAAGAAGCCCTCCCGATCACACAACCGAGAGGGCCAACCGCATTCGCTATCCCTGCAGGAACGGCTAAAGCCTAAACGTACTGAAGCTTATCTGACTTAAGCCTATTTACCAGCCAGCTTCTTCACCTTCTGCATAATGCTCTCAGGATCTAGCCCCTGGTGATAGAACTGCTCCCAAAGGCCGCCGCCGCCTTCTTCATGCGTACCGGCATGAGCAAATTTAGGCGTATAGCCGCGCTCCAGCAGCCAAGTGCCGTAGCGAGTGCCCAGTCCAGTCTTCTCGTTAAACGACTCAACCACCATCACCAACGGCGACTTACCCACCTTCTCCAGCATTTGCTCATCGACCACATTCAGCGTGGACTTATTGATCAAGCCAATGTTCAAGCCTTCCTGCTTCAGCCGCTCTACGGCGTCTAGCGCCCGATACAGACCATCACCAAAGCTGATAATGTAGCCGTCGGTGCCTTCACGCACCACATCGTCTTTTCCGGGCACGAAGCTATAGCTGTCGCCGTAGAGCGCATTGCCCTCGGCATCATTCAGCATCGGCACCTTGGCGCGAGTCGAGAAAATAAATCGCAGACCGGGCTGATGAAACACCTTCTCGACACAAGCTTTCATCTGCCGCGCATCAGCCGGGAAGTAAAGCCGCGTTTCATAGCCATCGTCGAGGCCATTATCGGCAAACATATTGTTGATGCCGAAGTGGCAGGTGTTATCTGCCATGTCATCAATGCCGGAGTGGGAAAAGTGACAGAGCAGATTGGCCTTGTTCAGCCTTGCCATCGTAATTTCAGAAATGCACATCTCCAAAAACGCGCTAAAGGTGGCAAAAATGCCTTGCTTGCCTTCCACCATGCCGAAGCCTGCCGCTGCCGAGAGGTTGCCCCGCTCCATAATGCCGCCACTGATGAAAATTTCAGGATAGGCCTTGTGAATGTGATTCAAGCCGCAGGAGCCCTCTAGGTCACAGTCCACCACCAGCACTTTTTCTTTGCGATCGGCGTCGCTCATTTTGCCCAATACTTCGACCGCCGCCTGACCAAACACGTTGCGGTTAGAGCCCATTTCATCGCTAGAGCCCATAAATTGGTAGCTATGGCTCTGCTTTTCAATCGCTTTGAGGTAGTCGGCAGCTTCGGTGCGGCCATGCTTTTCGAGGTACTGAATCGCGAGGTCAGTCGGAATTACGTCGTGACCGTGGCAGCTGCCTTCGAGGCCATCAATACCGACAGTCATCGGGCGCTTGCAGATGACGGCAATCGGGCCATCGGTCGCTATAGCCTCACAGATATTCACATACAGCGCATCAATATCTTCCCCATCATTCACCAGCACCTTCAGCCCATGCCCTTCTAAAGTGCGCTGAACGCTATAGCCCTTCAAATATTCAGACGGATGACCGGCGATTGTCACATCGTTGTCATCAATAATCAGCTTCACATTGATGCCTTGAGCCACCGCCAGCCGCGCCGCTTCAGCATCATCGCCTTCCTGTTGCGCCCCGTCAGAACCCAACAAAAAAGTCGTCTTACCAGGGTTCGCCAGCGCCACCCCATTCACAAACGGCCACATGTGACCCAACCGACCAGAGCTAAACTTCACCCCCGGCGTCAGGCCCAATTCTGGGTGACCGGGCAAAGTCGAACCAGCGGCCCGATACTGCATAAGCTGCTCAGCCGGTAAATCGCCATTCAAAGCCGACATCAAATACTGAGTGCCTACCCGATGACCCGCTTCATCAAAGAAAATCGGCACAAACTTCTCGGCATTGCCGCGAAACAGCGCGTCCATAATCATCACTTCAGGCACCGTGTCGTAAGGGCCACCCGTGTGACCACCCACGCCTCTAGCACCGCCAGTCGCTGTAAAAAATACAATGGCTTCGCGGCAAAGCTGAATATTCGCCTTGAGCGCAGTGCGCTGTTCGTCAGTCAGCTTGTTAGTAGAAGGATCGAGCGTAATTCGCTGATAAGCGCTCAGATCAATCGGGAAAGTGGCTTTGGGCTTAGTTTGCATGGCTGTCATAGAGCGGTGTCCTAGATACGTCTACAGTTCAAAGCTACAAAATGTCAGCGCTAATAAAGCGATGTCTTCAAGGGGGCTTTGAAAAAGTTAATACTTCCATTCTCGCTGATCATGCCGCGATGGTTAAGCGCTAAACAGAAATTTGTGCTGCAAAAGACGGTTTGCTGAGCAAGTTGCCGAGCAGTTAAACGCTTGGTCGCTGGAAATTTCGGCGCAGAACTTCAGTGCTTTCCCACCACTCACAGCCCTCCACATGATCGTTCACCATCCCTATCGCTTGCATAAAGGCATACGCCGTCGTCGGCCCCACAAAAGACCAGCCTCGCTTTTTCAAATCCTTGCTCATCGCCGTTGAAGCATCTGTCTTATTTAGCTCCAGCAGAGTCATATAGTCCAGCGGTCTATTGCGCTCCTTTGGTTCATACCGCCAAAAATAAGCTGCCAGTGAGCCAAACTCATCCACTAGGGCGATCGCGCGCTTGGCATTGTTCACCACCGACTCAATCTTGCGGCGATGGCGCACAATCCCTTTGTCTTGCAGCAACCGCTCCACATCCTCATCGGTAAACCGCGCCACCCGCTCAAAATCAAACCCCACAAACGCCGAGCGAAAATTCTCCCGCTTGCGCAATATCGTCAGCCAGCTCAGCCCCGACTGAAACCCCTCCAAGCAAATCTTCTCAAACAGGCGGTGGTCATCCGCAACCGGCACGCCCCACTCTTCATCGTGATAAGCCACATAATCCGCCTTATCTCCAGACCACCAGCACCGGCAGCGACCATCTGCACCTATCTTCAAGCCATCCATATCTCGGTTCTCCTTTGAGCCTACAATTCATCCTTAACCGGAGCTATCGTCAGCTGCCGCAAGATTGATACAACACTGCCATAAAGCTGCCAAAAAACTGTTGCGTTTTGATAGCTACAAGCAATCGTCTGAGCAATTTCCTGAGCAATTAGAAGATAAATCCACATCAGCCATCTGACGCAATTGGCACAACCTAAAATAACGAATTTGCGTCAATGTAGCCACATATATCTAGTCCACCCACACAAAGTGTCCCTACCCTCAGCGCAGACCCTATTCCCAAACGATACAACTTAAACATGCGAAACAAAGCAAACGTTTCTAATCCAAACAACACTGCAATTCGCAGTCATTCGCAATCTTCTTAACCTCTGCCTTTTTTAAGTGTCGCCCCCTAGAAAGTTCTCCGTTTGAAAGTTCTACTGTTACAAGCTCACCAGAAAAGACTACAGGCCACAGAAGTTCCAAATTCACTCCTTCAACGTTCCACGTTGTTATTCCTACCACCTTTTGAGGATAATTCCATGAAACTCTCTCGTATTTGGGCTCCCCTTGGTCTTGCTGCCGCTGCTCTTCTTGCCGTTCCTTTTGGCGCTCAAGCTCAACAAGCTCCTGACTATAGCTACGTTGGCCTCGCTGGCGGTGACAACGGCCTTACCGTTAACAGCAAAATCTCCGTTTACGATAACGTCTCGCTGCGCCCTGAAGTCAGCACCGACTTTAGCTACAACGATGATCGTGACCTCTCCTTCTTTGTTCCGGTCACCTATGACTTCAACTCAATTGGTTCCGGTCGCACTGCTTTCAATCCCTTCATCGGCGCTGGCGTCGCTGGCGATATTGGCAACAACAGCCGCACTGATTTTGCCCTCACCGCTGGCGCTGACTACCGCATCGCTGATCGCTATGTCGCCAACGGCTCTGTTCACTACAAGCCCTTTGCTGACAGCAACGAAATCGACTTCACTGCTGGCATTGGTTACACCTTCCGCTAGTTCTGTCTGACGGTTTGACCAGACGGTT
>JBGTIK010000205.1:0-24772 GCA_041745715.1 Phormidesmis sp. | reverse complement strand
AGGAGGATGCTGCGGATCGTGAGCAGCTAACTTGGCCACTGTTGTAAAGAGGCTTCTACTGGGATCGTATGCCTGAAACGTTTGAACCTGCTCAGCCGTAGTCAGATGAGCGGTAAAAATTGCCTTACCCGCTTCTACCGGATCATGACCAGTGACAAAAAGCCCTGTAAAAACTTCGTCAGACCAATAAATTTTTTCTTCTAAATTAGATAGCCGGAAAATGCAGCTGAGCACGACAATCGCTAGCAAAAAGAAGTAGATAAACTTTCTCACAATTGGTAGCTGTAGAGAAAGCGGCTGTAAAGAAAACATAAGGCTACTTAAATTCGATGACAGGAGAGCAATGAACTTAACCAAGCATTCTAAAATGCTATATGGCAAGCCGGACGAAAGACCAAATGACTAGCCGGATGAAAGACAAAAGGTCACTTTTCTATCCTTTTCTCTCATCAACGTGTCGCACCAAGGCTTTATCTCACTTTAGAACTGTTGGTTAGTCAGTTAGCCACAGCATACTCAACGAGCTGAAGGATTTTTTGTCTGAGCGTATCTAAGCCCAAGCGATGCGTAACTGAGATGAAAACGGCCTGCGGGTATTCGTCTTTAGCCAGTTCAAGGGCGTAGTTATCAGTGCTATCTAGCTTATTGAATACCAGCAAAATTGGCCCTGGCGCAATCGGCATTTGGCCCAACAGGCCCATCACTGAATGGATGTGATCTTGCCAAGCGGGATGGCTGGCATCGACGACATGAATTAGCGCGTCGGCTTCGGTGACTTCTTCTAAAGTGGCGCGAAAGGCGTCCATCAGAGCGGGCGGCAAATCTTGAATGAAGCCTACCGTATCAGTGAGTACCAGCGATTTGGGTTCGTAGGTGTCGTCGTCGTGAATGGTGATGCGGCGCGTGGTCGGATCGAGGGTGGCAAAGAGCTGGTCGGCGGCGTAGACTTCGGCGTCGGTGAGGTGATTGAGCAGGGTGGATTTGCCCGCATTGGTGTAGCCGATGATAGCTATAGAGGGCACGGACTGCTGCTGGCGGCGTTGGCGCAGCCGAGCGCGATGCTCTTGGAGCTGATCGACTTCTTTTTGTAGGCGGCTAATGCGCTTTTGGATGGTGCGGCGCTCGGTTTCAAGCTTGGTTTCACCGGGGCCTCGGGTGCCGATACCACCGCCTAGCCGAGACATGCCTTGGCCTCTGCCGGTAAGGCGAGGGAGCTGATATTCGAGTTGGGCTAGCTCTACTTGCAGCTTGCCTGCACCGGATTTGGCTCTTTGGGCAAAGATATCGAGAATTAGCTCCGTGCGATCTACCACGCGGACGCCGACTTGGGCCTCTAGGTTGCGGATTTGGGCGGGGGAAAGATCGCGATCGCACACGATCAAATTCGCCCCTAGCGTCTGCACGAGCAGCGCAATTTCATCGACTTTACCCGCGCCGATGACGGTTCTAGGGTGAGGGTGCGATCGCTTTTGTCTCACCGTATGCAGCACATCGCCGCCTGCCGTTTCCACCAGCCGGGCCACCTCTTGCAGCCCATTATTGAAGCTCGTTTCATCCATTCTTTCGGTCATTAGCCCCATGACCAACACCCGATCATGGTCAGCATTCACCTGCTGCGCGACAAAGACTCGCCGAAATTCTTCTTCTAAGCCCTCAGCTAGCGCCAAAAAGTTTTGCTCGTCTAGCTCATCGAGCGTCAGCGGCTCAGAAATCGACCACTGCACCTCTGGATGCGGCACCAAATGCGCCAAATAGCCCTCGCGAATGTAGCCAGACGCGCCCCCGCCCTTGCGCTGAAAACCGCCGCCCGTGAGCGTCAGCAGCGCCATTGCATCCAGTCGCTGAATCGCCATTGCCGTCAGCACGCTATGGCTAGGCGGCTCTACCTTAAGCTGCGTAGCAATGCAGCGAATTCCGCACAGTCGTTCTGCGCCATAGCGCGGCAGCTCTAGCACCGGAATTTGCGTTTTGTGCGGGCTCCCAACCCCGACTCGAATCACATGGCCGCGCCTGTCTACATAGGCGCACACGGCTTGGTTGATGTCTGTGCTAACCGCCGCTAATCGCTGCGCAAACTCAGGCGTGGTAATGCGATCTATCGGGAGGCGCTGATGGTAAATTTTCTTGAGCGCCTTGATTTGGCTGGTCTTTAGACCTTTTAGCTCACCGTAAAGTTTTTCTATGGGCTCACTCCTAAAAGATGCTTGGATTTACTTTCGCGCATGGTACAATAACTAGTACAATAATGAGGCACGACCTAATATATTAGAAAGATCACAAGAAAAATCTAATCTTGGTTTCCTAATATATTAGTTGAGGTGTCGGCAGGACATGGCTTGAAAGCTGCTTTTTAGAGCTTAATTTGACATTTGTCAATGATTCTACTTATCGGCTCTAGTCACTCGTGTGTGAAGGCGCTATCATGATGCCTTAATTTATACTTTGCTTTGCCGCTGGCTTGCAGTTCACGATTACTTTTAAAGTTGCGAACTTAGGAGAAACCAGCTGACTATAGGCTGATTGATACTGATCATCAATCGGGCTTAACGCTAAGGCAAAATCGCAGTTCGATGTTGTTAACCCCAATAACTAATTAATTGTCATGGACACAGAACTGAAAACAGATGAGAGCGTCTATGCTGACAGCAGCCAGACCAATGGAATACCAGACGATACTGTCATAAGCGCAGATCCTTCACCGTCAGAAGCCGTTGAGCAAGTTAAGCGAGTGACGGCTCAATTTGTCGATAAGCTCGGCGATCTTGATAAGTACTTTGGTGAATTCGTCCGTGAGTACAAGCGTCCTTTGATTGCTCTGGGCTTATTTTTTGGCCTATTTTTGTCGATTAAACTGACTTTGGCGATTTTATCGGCCATCAACGATGTGCCGGTGCTCGCGCCTACCTTTGAGCTGATTGGATTACTTTATAGCGGCTGGTTTGTCTATCGCTATCTGCTCAAGGCTTCTAATCGCAGTGAGCTAGCTAGTGAAATGGAAGCGCTCAAAGACCAGGTTTTGGGTCGAGCTTCTCAGCTCTAGATCATCTATAAGCTCTGCATTACAAAGCGTCTATGACTTGACTTAAAGCCATAGACGCTTTGTCGTGACGGCTGGCTTAGCGACTGGCAGAAATCCGAACCTTTACTCTGCCTGTCGTCTTGAGAGCGGGCTCTTATACTAGAGAAAAATGATCTAGCGGTGTAACGGTCAAATTAACGCGGCTGAAGAACCGATGAGGTAAGAGTTGGTGGAACTGAACAACGACGTGATGAAGGCAGTGGAATCTCTGGACTACCGGGTGACGGTAGGGGATGTCGCGGCGCAATCGGGGCTGAATGTAGAAGTGGCGCAGCAGGGATTATTGGCCCTTGCCGCTGAGACTCAAGGGCACATGCAGGTGTCGGGGTCGGGAGAAATTGCTTACGAATTTTCGCGTAATTTTCGGGGTGTGCTGCGCAATAAGTATTGGCAGTTGCGATTGCAAGAATTTGCGGCGAAGGTTTGGCGAGTGGCGTTTTATCTCATCCGCCTTTCTTTTGGGGTGGTGTTGATGCTCTCGATTGCAATTATTGCGATCGCCATCTTCGCGCTGATGATCGCAGCAAGTTCACAAGGTGGCTCACAGGGCGATCGCAATGATCGAGATGGTGGCTTTGGCGGTGGCTTTGGCATTTCACCATTCAGTTTTTTCTATCTATTTGACTTTAACTATGGTCGGGGCCGCAGACGACATCCGCGTTCCTATACTGGCGGGAGGAAAGGCGCTGTCTCCTCAGGCGACAAGCTGCCGTTTCTGGAGGCGATTTTTTCCTTCTTGTTTGGCGATCCTAATCCAAATGCCGATCTCGATGAGCGGCGCTGGCGCACGATTGGAGCGGTAATTAGTAATAGTGGCGGGGCGATCGCTGCCGAGCAAGTTGTTCCCTACTTAGATGACTTGGGTTCAGGCTCTGACAAAGAATATGAAGACTATATGCTGCCGGTGCTGACTCGTTTTAACGGTCAGCCGGAAGTCAGCCCGAAAGGCGATATGGTGTATTACTTTCCGGAGCTTCAGGTGTCGGCAATGCAGCGGGGCGCGGCGGCTGTGAGCGCGTACTTAAAAGAAACCAAGCGCAAGTTTACCCAGGCAACTTCTGATCAGGTGATGATCACAATTGGTCTGGGTTCAGCGAACATCATCGGTGCGCTGGTGCTGTCCAACATGCTTTCAAGCATTCCAGCAGGTGCAGCGCTGCCTGCTGTGGTCGTGTTTGCGCAGTCTATTTTAGGGCTACTGCTGGCATATGGGGTGGCGTTTTTGGCGATCCCGCTGGTTCGCTATTACTGGGTGCAAAGGCAAAATGCTCAGATCGAGCGGCGTAATCAGGAGCGTCAATTACGGGCAGAAGCGGTCAATCAGCTCGGCGCAAGCTTTAAAGAGAAGCTGGCCTTTGCGCGTCAGTTTGCGGCCCAAAAGGTTCTGAAATCGGAAGATGTGGTGTACGACACTGAGAGCGATTTGGCCGAGCAGGAGCGCGATCGCGATGCGCAGCTAGAGGCAGACTTTCGCCGTCGGCTCAACGAAACTTAACGAAACGTTGGTCTTTCTAGAAGGTATCCATTTCACCCACATCTTCATAGAGGGAAGAAAAAGTGTCTGTAAAGTCAATGCTTTCTAGTACAAACTTTTCTGTTTCTGGTGTGTAAGATTGCAGCACCCAAAGCCCTGTCTCGCCACGACGAAAGCACTCAACCCTTCGGTGGCGAGTATTAATTACAACATACTCTTCCAAGCTCTCTAACGTTTGATAGTCGATGAATTTATCACCGCGATCAAACGCCTCAGTAGATTTAGAAAGCACTTCTACAATGAGCTTAGGAAAGCGCTTATGTCCCGAATTTTCCTGATCACGAGGGTCGCAAGTTACCATCACATCGGGATAGTAAAAGCGGTTACGAGCGTCAATATGAGCCTTCATATCAGAAATATAGACCCGACAGCCCGTTCCACGTACGTGGCTACGCAGCAGAGCAAAGAGATTACTGGCAATAGTGACGTGAGCATCACTAGCCCCGGCCATTGCATAGACTTCGCCATCGATGTACTCATGCTTGACAGCACTTTTGGCCTCTAGCTGAAGATACTCGTCAGGTGTGAGATATTGAGGAGAAGCAATCATGAGCTTATTCTTCAATCAGATCTATTGCCTTTAGAATAGCTCAAACCAAGAATTTAGAAAAAATCACCAAAATCTGGTCAGCAATTATTAAGTGGGCCGCCAACCGTTTGTTCGGTTCTCATCCTGAGTATTTTCCTAATCCCGGTAGCACGAGCAGGAAAACATACTGATGAATTCATTGAAGAATCAATGGCTGGCAGCGAGGGAAAACATCCTCTAAACATTGGAACAGTGACAAATGCGCTTCCGTCTCCTTAGACGTGAATCGGTTGAAATCTTCGATGGCTGGTGTAGCAACTTAATGCAAATCATTCTTAAGAAAGAAGACCTAACTCAAACCTCACGGAATTATAGAAGCAGCGGGTTTAGTTGCCATAGTCGCTAAAAATTATAGTTTTGAGGTAATAAGGATGACTGATATGACAAATCTAGCAACGAAGCTAGCTGATCTCAAATTGTTTCAAAATGTTTTGTTGGAAATTGAACAGCATCTAATTTCCCAGACTGACGATCAAACCATTCGTGAGCGACTCGAAGGCATTATAACGACTGATCGCGAAAATCTCGGCACTATCGAGGAAGTAGCTGCTAAATTCGGCAAAGCGGCAGAACCGCGTGACATTACTCAACAACATGCAGACAAGGTAAAGCAAATGATGGGCGGCTCTGAGCTCACTCTGTATGATAAGTACTTACAGCTTGAGTTGCTAAAGCACCAGCAGGTAATGACTGGCCTAGTTTTACATAAGGCTGCCCAGTCATTAGACGATGAGCTTCAAGACATGATGGAACCACTGAACCGAGTTAACTTTGAAAATCGGGCACACCAAGAGGTTCTCAAAGGCGTTCTTTACTTCGTTGGCACACGAGAGCTAGTCGGTAAGGAACCTGACATGGGGCTGTGGGCTAGTGTCGAACAAGGAATTGCAGCTCTTAAAGGAGCCGTCAGTAGCGCGACTAACTAAACACAAGCAACTCAAAGCTACTTTCAGAACATTCTCGGTTTTGGCATGATATTGCTACCTATCCCACTTTTTGTTGAGGCACAGCCCTTTTGCCTTTGACTTCCTAACTAGCGATAGCCTCTTTATCTAGCCAAAATCTCAGTCTTCCGCGCTGCTTAAATCCAGCGCTATACTCAGACCGGTTGCGGATGCGGTAGCTCATTGCAGGCAATGCTTTGGGTGGTACTTAAACCTTACCTCATACCACATCTGCCACCCCCATTCATGTAACAACGCCTATTTATCTGCCGACTAGCTTAAGTTCTACTAAGCACCGACGCAACTATAGGGGCAGTCCGTTTTCTCATGGGGCTGCTTCTAGGCTGTGATCGTCGGCTAGCAGTTCGTCTGGTAGGTCATCGACACGATTCGGTTCTTTTTCCTTTCCGGCTATGGTGCAGGTTCCTTGAGTGTTTGGATTTTAGACTGTTTACACAAAATCAGATACAGTCCCTCAAGTATCCTAAAAATTTTCCCTCCCTTTTCAAATGCGTCGTTTTATTGCTCTCCATTTTTTGCTCAGGCAGTAATCGAAGTAGCATAACGGTTCGGATCAGCGGTTGTTGAGATCTTTGCATCCCACCTAAGCAGCTTCGGTCAATCCGCTGTACCCAAATTGTTAGCTTTTTTGGAAAATATGCTCTCTATGAGACTTAAGATAGTGTTGATGCCTTTGTTCTATTCGACTCAAACATAACGAAGAATAAATTCCCAATATCGCAGCATCTGACTTTTTCAAACAGTTTGAGATCAATACTTTTCCTGTGTCACCAAAAGTTATAAAACCTGCATCAAAAGCAGCATCGAGGGTAGGTGAAAGAAGGAAGCCATTGAAAGAATCAACAGCTTCCTTCGAGTCGCACTTAGACCAAGGCTTTACATGGGATGCTCTTAATAAAGAAATTTCCTTGCATTTAGTAACTGAACATTCTCCCCAGTAATTCACAAGCGCATCTCGAAAGTATCCTTGCCCGATTCTTGCTTTTACAACTGCTTCCCGTTGTTTTTCTGACAATTCTAAGTACTCAATATCATCTTTAGGAGTGAGGATTTAATAAGATACAATTTTACGATTGTTGTGGACGAGCCACATAGTTCCAGTTTGGTAGAAAGTCATCAAAGATAATGGGCATCTGCTGCTTAAACTCATCAGAGGCTTTTCGGCCTGTTTCATAGACGGCATCAATGACACTCGAAAATACCTTCAATCCGGTTTTGGTCGAGGCTTTAGCCATCAGCGCTTGAACGCTCTCAACTGAATCGAAAATCACCCCTCGGCACACCCGCGAGAGGTGTGGGAATAAGCGATGTTCAATCGGGTTGTACTTGGACGTATAGGGTGGATAATGGGCGATGCGAATTTCGATATTCAAATCATTTGCCAGCTGTTGAAGGTCTTGCTTAAAGATGTAGAACCGCGACCCATTACTGCCACCCCCGTCACACAGTAACAAGATCGAAGTGGCCTCGGCATAGGCTTTCTTGCCGTGCTCTGTCCACCAGTAGTAGATAGAATCACAGGCAAATTCTGAGGTATCTCGACTCGTCCCGATTTGAACATAGCCCAGGTTTTGGGTGACGTCGTAAAGGCCATGAGGAACCGCTACGCCCTCTGCTAACGTCGGCCAGTCGTGGTCATAGACTTTGATGACCTCGGTATTGTAGGTGTATCCATCTCGATACAGCGGCCCGATCAGTTCTTTTTTTTGGTGTCCATACTCATCACCGGGTTGCCATCAGCCTGATACTGTTGCCTCAATGTCTGAATATTCTTAAACTGCTCATCGCGCTGCGGGTGGCTACCCGTGGCCAACGCTTTCTGGGCTCGGCGACGGCGATAGCTGTGCTTCTTGAGCAATTGGTCAACGACTGTCACGCTCACATTGAGACCTTCGGCTTTTAGCAATGCCGCAATCTCTGGCCGGTTCAAATTCGTCCATTTCACTTGTTCGTCCATCGGGGAGCCTGCCGTATACTCACTGAGCACTGTTAGGAAAGTCGCATCTAGCTCGGGAAGCTTCTCAACGGCTGACTTGCGCCCGCCGCCTGCCTGACGCACTCTGCCGGGCGCTAACGGTAAGGCTTCGGTAGTCAGTTCCCTCATCCCGAATTTGACCGTACGATAGTCACAGCCCAGCAACCTGCTGATGTAACGAATTCCGCCATGCCCTAGCTTGGCCGCTTCTATACCGGCGTATCGTCTACGGTCTTTTTCCGACAGAGACTGATAATACCGTTGCATCTGTTGCTCGATAGGGTGGGGATAGGCGGCAACCATAGACTCGAACCCAGGATGGAATTTAACCTATTCTAATTCCTGGAACGATGGATTTTATATAATCCTCGTTCCTTAGCTGGAGAGTGCGAATGTATGGATTGCGATCGCCGACAATGGCCCTGGCATTTCAGTCGATCAGCAGCAGAGAATCTTTGAACCCTTTTTCACTACCAAGCCTGTAGGTGAGGGAACTGGCTTGGGTCTTTCGATAAGTCACCAGATCATTGTCAAAAGTCATGGCGGACAGCTTTGCTGCCAATCAGAGCTAGGTAAAGGCACCCAATTTACGCTCACAATTCCTCTCTAGAGATTGTCCATCCTTTTAACGGTCATCCTTTCAACCGTCATCCTTCTAACCTTCAGCGATACAGGCAGATCGAAATTTGGCTTAAGTTCGGATGCTGGCTAAGTTTGTTGTTTAGCACGATGCCAAAAAGCATTTAGTTCTTTTGCGCTGTAATCATGCAAGGGCTTGTCAGCTTGAGCTTCTACTTTTTCAAAGCGCTGCACAAATCGGCGACTGGTGGCTTGCAGCGCTGTGGCTGGATCCAGCCCTTGCCAGCGCGCCACTTGAATCAGAGAAAACAACACATCCCCTAGCTCACTCTCTTGAGCCGCTTTAGATTCGTGCGCTAGAGCATGATGAAACTCAGCCATTTCCTCATCGACTTTTGCCCATACTTCTGTGATCGTATCCCATTCAAACCCGGCTTTGGCAGCTTTTTTAGAAATTTTCATCGCTCCTAATAAAGGCGGCAAAGATCGAGCATAGCGGCGGAGCTTCGGCGCTAGCGCATTCGGGTCTTCGGGATCGGCTTTTTCCGCTGCTTTAATTTGTTCCCAGGTGACGTTAACGGTTTCTGTATCTGTTACTTTGTCGGCTTCAGGAGAGAATACGTGAGGGTGACGGCGAATCATCTTATCGGTGATGCCTCGGGCAATGTCGCCCAAGTCAAAATCTCCCTGTTCTTGAAAAATTTGAGCCTGAAGCACAACTTGTAATAACAGATCGCCTAGCTCTTCGAGAATATCTTTTTTGTCGCCGCTTTGAATAGCATCAACGGTTTCGTAGGCTTCTTCGATAACATAAGGTGTCAGCGTTTGCGGCGTTTGAGCTAAGTCCCAAGGACAGCCGCTGACAGGATCTCGCAGTTGAGCGATAACAGATATCAGTTTGTGTAGTTCTAAAAGCGCGGACGAAGAATGATCTAAGCGAGAATCAACCGCAGAAGTGGATTCGAATTTGAGCGGATTATTCATATGTGGTGATTTCTTCTGCATTGTAGGTAATCGAACCGATTATTAACTGCAACCGTTACTCCAACAGCAATCGTTACTCCAACAGCAATCGAAAGCCGAACAGAATATGCTTTGAGTCTACCGGACGATCGTGCTGATAGGCGGCGCGACAAAAACCGGGGTAATCGTCCCAACCGCAGCCTTTGAGAATGACTTCCGGGGGGGCTGCGTTGGTGAGGGTGCTGGTGTATTCAAAGACGTTTCCAGCCATGTCTTCGATGCCGTAGGGGCTGCGGCTAAGGGGGTATGTCGCGATCGCACTCGTCCCCATCGGCCCGTTTTTGGCCCAATTAGTTGCATCGTTACGCCAATCATTGCCCCAAGGAAAATAGCGGCCATCACTGCCGCGTGCGGATTTTTCCCATTCCAATGCGCTCGGCAGTCGGTAGCTTACCCCATCGCGATCGGAGCGCCACTGAGTGTAGGCCAATGCATCTTCATAGGAAATCAGTACCACTGGGTGTTGCCCCTGCTGCGCCGGATATTGATCGCCTTGCCACAGGTAGGGCTCTACCTCAGCATAACTGTGCACCAAAAAGCCCTGTGCCTGATATGCTGCTGCCGAAATTTCAGGCTCTGGATGCTCTGTCGCCTGCACAAATGCTTGATAGTCGGCATTGGTCACCAAGTTTTTGCTGAGGCAGAAAGCCGGTAAATTAACCGTTCGGCGCTCAGGTTCACGGTCAAACCAGCCGCTGTTGCGGTAGTTAGCTTCAGCCTTGGGGACTTGCTCAGCAGAGTCAGCAAACCCTTCGGCGGTGATGCGGTAGGCGTAGTCACGCTCGTTGCCGTCGCTGCCTGCGATAAAGTCTCCGGCGGCAACAAAGGCGAATCCCGCTTGGGCTTCACAATCAGCCTGGGAAATTGTCCGTTTGGCAGAGGGTGCGGGTGCGGGCGTTGGGGTGGCGCTTTTGGTGTCACAGCTAACAATCAGCCCTGTTGTTAATAGGGTGATTAATACGGGTGGCGCGATCGCTACCTTGACGTATTTCATCATGTTGTACCTTTGCCTACTGGACTCTATTGCGATTATCTCCTAAATCCGATTAATCCAAGGTGACGTTAAAATAAGCTCGGCCAGATCCGACCAGATTCGGCAGTGCATTATTTACTAGCCAGCGAAAGAAATGACTCATTGCATTCAGCACAACATTGAACCGCACGTCAAAGATTTGGGCGGGTTTGAAGCGCGTCGGCTGCTGCCCGCCGATGCGTGTGCTCTAGTTGGGCCATTTATTTTCTTTGATCACCTGGGCCCAGCCAGTTTCCCACCTGGCAAAGGCGTCGATGTCAGGCCGCATCCGCACATTAACTTAGCGACTGTCACTTATTTATTTGAGGGTGTTTTGCTGCATCGAGATAGCTTGGGCACCGTTCAAGAAATTCGCCCTGGCGCGGTCAATTGGATGACCGCAGGCCAAGGAATTGTGCACTCTGAACGCACTCCCGATCAGGCGCGGCGTACAGAATCTACTCTGCACGGGATTCAAACTTGGGTAGCGCTGCCCCACGCAGATGAAGAAACTTCGCCCTGCTTTCGGCATCATCCAGCAACCGATCTGCCGAGATGGCAAGCAAGCGGCGTCTCGTTCACGTTAATTGCGGGTACAGCGTATGGCCGCACATCTCCAGTACAGACGTTTTCACCGATGGTTTATTTAGATGTGAAGCTTGAAGCGGGTGCGGCCTTTACATTGCCTGCCGCCTACAGTGAGCAGGCTATTTACAGCGTCAGTCAAGGGCTAAAAATCGAGGGTACACCGCTAGAGCAGCACCGACTCGCGGTGTTGACTGAAGGCCATTCCCCAACAGTTTTTGCGGATGGCAAAGCCCGCTGTATTATCATTGGCGGCGAACCGGTTGGCAAACGATACAAGTGGTGGAACTTTGTATCGAGTGATTTAGATCGCATTGAACAAGCTAAGCAGGACTGGAAAACTGGACAGTTTGAGAAAGTGCCGCAAGAAACAGACTCTATTCCCCTGCCGCAAGCAGACGTAAAGCGGGAGCAGCCGCTGTGAAGCGGTTAGGAGAGGGCCTTGGAAAGATGGTTGAATAGCTAAAAGTAAGGTGCGCTCTATGAAGGTATTAGCGATCGCGGGTAGCCTGCGAGCAGGATCTACGAATGCCGCACTGGTTCGAGCGATCGCTCACCTTGCCCCCCAGGACACGACGGTCAAAATTTACGCTGGACTAGGCGATTTGGTGGTGCATTTATGTAAAGGACAGAGAAAAAAGCTTGATTGTGGGAGCCATTACCTAATAGGACTTCTAAAAATGGCGATTATTCTTCATCCTTTACGAAATAGCACTACCGGCGATTTACCGCTTTTTTCGCCCGATGCAGATACCGATAGCCCTGCTCTACCCGTTGCCGACCTACGTGATTGTATTAAAACCGCCAATGCGGTTATTATCTGTACCCCTGAATATGCTTATGGAATGCCAGGAGCTTTGAAAAACGCGCTTGATTGGCTGGTGTCTTCGGGTAATCTGTACAGCAAGCCAGTTGCAGCCTTGAGTGCATCGCCTTCGCAAAGGGGTGGCGATCGCGCGCTAATATGGCTGCTTCAAACCCTGACCGCTCTCGGCGCAGAGGTTCCTAACGGAGCTTCGTTTGCGGTTCCCTTTGTGCAAAAAAACTGCAAAAAAAACTAGCGGGCGATCGCTTGGCCGATACCGAAACAGCAGCGCAAGTTTATGCCTTGTTCGAGTCACTATCCGCCGCTGTTAAAACAGCCGTTCAACGGTGTCCGCCACTCCCATAAGCGTCCGACAGATGATGATATTTATCATCTATCATGGCTACTTTAGGGATAAGTTTTGATCATCTTTGAGGTTTGTGCAACCCTTGCTGTTCAGATCGGTAACCAGCGAAATGTTTCCCAAAAAAATCGACTGGTTTAAATCAGCCAATTGGCCTCGCCGCTGGTTGAGCCCACTACTGATGATTTCTTTGGCAGTTCACGGCCTAGCCATGTTGATTCCGCTATCTGAAAAAGAGGAGGTGGCTGAAGAACCTGAAGAAGTAGCCCTGCTAGAACCCATTACCGTCACCACGCTGCCAAAGCCCGCTGATGTAGATCTGCCTGCTGTGATCGCTGCGATCGCCAAAATAGATCCCGCGCTTCCTGATGCACCGCTACCCCCCTCATCGGTTCCTCAGCAGGCAATTCCCCCCGCGAAACTGACGACCCCCGACTTGATCCCTACAGACCCCAATCTTCCCGCCGAGTCTAACCCAGCCGCTAGTGCGCCACCGACCACACCGCCACCGACTGTGCCAACAACTGATCCTGCTATCACCCAGCGACTCTACACCGACACCGGTGCTACCTTTAATGACGAAATCAAAAAAGGAGGAGAATTTTCAGTTCGTTACGGCAGACCTAAAGATATTCGTCCTGTGCTTGAGCTAATCTATTCCGCTCAAGGCAACTGCTTTGACAAAGACACTAATCTTGAAGCCAGTGTAGGTATTGTCGCCGATGCCCAGGGCGGACTGGTTGACAGCGAACTGCTCAAAACCACGGGCTATCCGGTCATAGATGATTGGCTGACAAGCTACATTTCTCTAGCTGAGCCGCTGCCTGATGATGTGTTCACGCAGTTGCAGCAAACCATTCCAACCGCGCCCGCTTCCGGTGATTTACTCGATTGGTTGAACGCAGCTCGTAATAGTAACGATCCGTTAGTGGCTGCGGATCAAGTTCAAGCGCCTTACGCCTTTAAAGTCGCAGTCGAGTTGGACGGTAATCAGTGCAATTTGCCGTAGTGTCTCCTCAGTGGGACAAAAGTTGGGCAGATGGTTAGCAGGTGGTTGGAATTTGAGCGCAATCAGCCGCCGCTGACGGGTGGGATCAGGACTAATTCGTCTTGATTTTGTAAGAGGGTGTCGGCTTCGGCAAACTGTAAATTGATGCCGAAGCGGGTGAGTTCTCGCCAAGGTGCGAGCGTGGGGTGCTCGGTGATCAGGCGATCGCGCACTTCTCCAGCCGTTGTGCCGAGTGGTAGTGACAGCACTTTTTCACTCCTGCCCAAAGTCTCTTGATACACAGCAAATAGCTTGAGCGTAACGGTGATGGTTTCTTTCATAGAGCTGTTGTTTAGTCTAGGTTGCTTTTTTGATCGGTTTCGATTGATACCTGCTGCCAGAACTGATTTAGACTGGAATCATCAGCGCTTCAATGGCTGAAGCTGCCGTTGGTAAATCGCGGCTGAGCACTTCATTGCCCTGCTCAGTGATCAAAATGTCATCTTCTATGCGAATGCCGCGCACGTCGGCAAACTGTTCTAGCCGCTCCCAGTTGACGCTGTGAGCATAGCGATCGCGATTCTTGGAGTTATTCAAAATCGCGGGCACCTGATAAAATCCAGGCTCAATCGTGACGACCATACCCGGTGCTAATGCTCGATTGAGCCGTAAAAAAGAAAGACCAAAGCGATCGCTGCGCCTGCGCCCTTCCGCGTAGCCTGCCAAATCTCCCAGATCTTCCATATCATGCACATCCAATCCCATCAGATGCCCCACCCCATGCGGAAAAAACAGCGCATGGGCATCGTCAGCGACCAGCGTTTCCGGATCGCCCTTGAGAATGCCGAGTTCAACCAAGCCCGCCGCGATAATGTGACAGGCAATCTGATGAATGTCAGCGTACTCCGCCCCTGGCTGAGCCTTTTCAATACAAAAGTCATGCGCGGCTAGCACCACCTCATACAGATCGCGCTGAGTCGCTGAAAATTTGCCCGTCACTGGCCAAGTCCGCGTAATATCAGCCGCCCAGCCGTCTGCGGTTTCTGCGCCCACATCCGCTAGCAGCAGATCGCCCGCGCTCAGCGGATGGTGGTAGTGATTGTTATGCAGCACTTCACCGGCAATGGTGACAATGCTGCCATAGGCGCAGGTCATATCGTGCGCCATAATCACGCCCTCCATCGCCGCTCGAACCTGCGCTTCTATTCCCTGTTGAGCCAGCACAGCAGAAGTCGCCGCCATGCCTGCTTTATGAGCGCTGACGGTAACGGCGATTGCCTGACGAATGGCCGCTAGTGAGCCTTCATCGTGAATCATCCTGATCTGTACAATTGCTTTTTCTAGCGTTTGATTGCTCCGCACGCCATAGCGCGGAATCACAATCGAGCGCTGTAGCATTGCTTGCGCTAGCATTTGCACCGTCTCGTCTTTTTCGCCAAAAGTGGCGACGCCCTGCCCCAAATCGGCCAGCGCCTTTAAAGGATGCGCTGCTGTTGCCCCGATGCGTTCAGCAATGTCGTCTCGGCTAGGGCTAGGGCCATGCCATAAAATGTCATCAGCCGTGGCGTCATCCATAAAGAGAATGAGCTGATCGCCTTCTATCCGGATGGCGGAATTTTCTAGCGGCAGTCCGGCAAAATAGAGGAAGTGGCTGCTTGCCCTATACGGATAGATATTAGCTGCAAAATTGCGGGACTTAGCTGTGCCTGACCACAGCAACACCGGAAAATCAATCTGCTGCGCGAGGCGACGGCGACGAGCCAGCAAGGTATTGGCCAAGCTCGGCGCGCTCAGTGTCTGAATCGGCGATTGAACGGGTGATTGAACAGGTGATTGAGACGCGGTGGTGCGGGCAGAAGCAGTTTGCACTAAAATTCACACTTTAACGATTCTTTCTACATTATGTTCACAGCGGCTGAAGCTGAGCGATTGATTTTTACATTAGTCAGCCCGATTACATCGAGTGAAACGGTCGATGTGGCCGATAATCCCATTGGCTGCTTGGGGCGAATATTAGCTGTAGCGCCGCTCAGCCCGCTCGATTTTCCTCATTGGGACAATTCGGCGATGGATGGCTACGCAGTGCGCACCGCCGATGTGCAAACGGTGCCTGTGACGTTGCAAGTGATTGAGGAAATTCCTGCCGGGAAGCTGCCGCAAAAGGCATTGGCCCCCGGTCAGGCGGCGCGCATTTTAACCGGGGCGATGCTGCCCGAAGGCGCGGATGCGGTGGTGATGCAGGAGGAGACTGAGCGGGAGGTGAAGCCGGGTTCAGGAAGTCAGACAGCAGATCAGCAGGTGGTGATTTTGCGATCGCCTCCCCCCCAAAACTTTGTCCGCCAGCGCGGCAGTTTCGCTCAAGTCGGCGATGCCCTGCTCACCCGTGGACAAGCCCTTGGGCCTACTGAGATTGCTCTACTCGCCGCCGCCCAGCAACCGAGCGTGCGGGTATACCGGCGGCCTCGGGTAGCTATTCTTTCGACGGGCAATGAGCTAGTTACGCCGCATCAGCCCTTACAACCGGGGCAAATCGTCGATTCCAATCAGTATGCGCTCACTGCTTTAGTCGCGCAGACCGGTGCTATTCCAGTGCCGTTAGGAATTGTGCCTGATGATCGCGCTGAGATGAAGCGGGCGATCGCGGCGGCTTTGGCCCAAGCCGACATGGTACTCTCATCCGGCGGCGTCTCCGTCGGCGACTACGATTATGTTGATGACGTGCTTGCTGAATTAGGCGCAACTCTGCATATTCGCTCCGTTGCTGTAAAACCTGGAAAGCCGCTGACAGTCGCAACCGTAGAAGGCGAGATCGGCAACCGGCAGCTTTACTTTGGCTTGCCTGGAAATCCAGCTTCGGCAATGGTCGGCTTTTGGCGGTTTGTGGCTCCAGCGATCGCAAAGCTATCAGGCCACCTAGGCCCCTGGTTACCGGAATTTGTCTGGGCTACGGCCACTGCTGATTTCAAAGCCGATGGACAGCGAGAAACTTACCTGTGGGGGCAGCTGAGCGCCAGCGAAACCGGATACGACTTTGCCCCAGCCGCTGGTAGCCATAGCTCCGGCAATTTGATTAATCTAGCCAACACTAGCGGACTCGGCATAGTCCCTCAAGGGAGTCAGCAAATTATGATAGGGCAGCCCCTCCGGGTGCTAACAATTCGATCAACTCGGTAGGTAAAGACCTCACAAAATGGGGTAGCCTTGCAAAGCATCTCGACAAGGCCAACCAAGCGTCCAGCTGAACGGCTTTAAGCTTTTGTTAATATTAATCAATGGTTACAATTGATCAATATTATGTTGAGATCATGTTGAGTAATTGTTTGGGCAGGCCATAAGCTGCCTTTGGCGCTATCTCCTAGGACAAGCTATGGCATCGAAATACGACGATGGTGATAGCGCTTTTGCCAAGCGGCCATCGGCTTCTGATCATGACGCTTACCCCCGTGACTACTTGCAGGCAAGCCCTGATTCCAAGCCTGATTCCAAGGCAAATACTAATCGCTTTCCCGCCTCGTCGCTAGGATTGGGCTGGCTTAGAAGCTGGCCCATGGTTGTCCTTATCCTGTTTGGCATTTTAGGCACGGTAGGAACGACAGCGATTGTGAGCTTATTTCGCATTCCCACCTTGCCCAACTGTCGGGCGGTTTTCTGGCCGACCGCTTCAGCCGCTTTGCGGTTAGAGTGCGCTAATTCCTACGCAGCTGAGGGCGGCGTTAAAAATTTGCTAGCCGCCATTAAGCTAGTTAATCAATTGCCGGACGATCATCCTCTGCGCTTTGATATCAATCAGCGTATTGAAGACTGGGCTAGCCAGGTTTTAGACCTAGCCGAGCGCTCTTTTGAAGCCGGTGAATTAGAAGAAGCGATCACCTCAGCGCGCAAAATTCCTGCTGAAACGGCAGCGGCTCGTTTGGTTGAAGAGCGCGTTGCCCGCTGGCAAAAAATTTGGAAAGAGGGTGAAGATACTTTTAATACTGCGGTTGCTCAGCTCAAGAAAAAAGACTTTCAAAAAGCCTTTAACCTCTCTGTAAAGCTATTAGACGTTGACAACAAATATTGGGCCACCGAAAAATATAACGAGCTAACCAAGCTCATCAGCGTGGCTAGAATCGATCTCAAAGAGCTATCTGAAGCGTTGGGCTTTGCTAAAGAAGGCACCGTCAAAGGCTTTACCGAAGCTCTAAAGCGGCTCAAAAATATCGATAAAGAGAGCATATTCTACGCTGAAGCGCAGTCGGAGCGTAAAAATATTGCCAAACGAATGCTGAAGATCAGTGAAGAACTGCTAGATGACCGGCATCTCAACTCAGCTCAAGCCTTGCTGAGTGCCATTCCTCGCGATGCAGGGTTAAATCGTGAAATTGCTGATTTCCAAATTTTTGTTACGGCTTATCAGCAAGCTTGGGTAGGCAGCGCCGACGGTTTAGAAAGCGCGATTAGCCGGATGAAGACACTGGGTAAAGATCGGCCTCGCTACTCGCAAGGGCAACGGCTAATTGCTCAGTGGGAAGGCGAACTGCGAAATTTAACGCTGCTTTCTCAGGCGCAAGAGCGAGCCGGACGCGGCAGCACCGTTGATCTGGGTGTGGCGATTGCGGTTGCTCGCCAGATCTCGCGCGATTCGCCGCAGTGGGAAGAGGCCGCTAAGCAAATTAATAAATGGCAAACGCGAATAGAAACTGTGGAGGATCGGCCAATTTTGGAACGGGGCGATCGCCTTGCCGCTGTGGGCACTCCCGACAACCTTCGAGCCGCTATTCAAGAAGTGCGTAAGATTTCGTCGGGCCGAACATTGCGCAGTGAAGCCGATGAGCGTGTCGCCAATTGGACGGGTCGAATTCAGCGATTAGAAGATCAGCCTTTGCTAGATCAAGCCCGACAGCGAGCGAGTACAGGTGACTTGGCTGGGGCGATTGCGATCGCCAGCCGCATTGGTGAAGGCCGGGTTTTGTTCAGCGACGCTCGATCTAGCATTGATAGCTGGCAAGCTCAGCAAAACGGTCGCCTGCGCTTAGGTGAAGCTCTGAGCGTCGCGGCTAGAGGCGATGTCGAGTCATTGACGCGTGCTATCGATCTGGCGCAACAAGTGCCTAATCAGAGCGATAGTCGCGATCGCGCCAATAGCCAAATCGATCAGTGGAGCTGGGAATTGCTCAATCGAGCCGAAGCAGCAGCGGGGCGTGATTTGGCTCAAGCGATCGCCCTTGCTGGCCGAATTCCGTCTCAAGCTGAAGCTTACGAACCCGCTCAAAGTCAAATTTCAGCTTGGCAAGCCGCCCGTCGTCGCTCGGTAGAAGACTCACAGAAGCCATTGCTTGCAGCGCCGGGAGTCGAGCCAAATACCGGCGCATTGCCAAACACGCTGGAGCTAGCCCCGCCGCCCTAACAAAACTTGTCCTACAAATGGCTTAAATGCCCCTTACATGGCCAAGAACGATTTGGGCGGCAACGCCTAGTCAACGCCTAGTACCGGTTAAAAAAGCCGCTGGCTTTATCGCTGACGTCATCTTTTAGCTCGTCAGCCGTTTCACCTAACTCAGCTTTAGCGTCACCGAGCGCTTCTCGCATTGGCTCAAAAGGATCGCTAGCCTGCATTTGCCTACGCTTAGCCGTGTCGCTGAGTGCCTGCGCCTTGGCCTCTACCTGCTGAGTATTGCGTCTAGGATCGGTATCTTCAAAGTCATTCATACCGTCTGTCTTGGGCTGAATGTCTTCGTAGAGCTCAATCGATTGCGAGGTATTGGGATCGTCAAGGTAGTCAGTCGTATCGGCTGCTACTGCCGGACTCAGCCCTAAATTCCACAGACTGAAGCTGACCAAACCCACGAGCAAAATGCCTTTCAAAGCTCTCAAGCTAGCCCTAAAAATAGTTTTCATATCTTCTACTCTCTCTGATTAAACAGAATTTACTCAGTTGACTTACAGAGTGTAAGGAGTATGACAGCCGTTGAAAATCCCTCTAAAGGCATCTGGTTGATGGGTCGTTAGCTGATGCTTTGGAAATATTTTCTAAAAGATTGCGATCACGAAAGGTGACTGACTCGATACCTGATGAGCGCAGTTTTTCAGCTGTTTGATGGGCTTGATCTGCTATACCTTCTACAACATCGACCAAAAAGCGTTTGAAATCAGCAACTGAGGTTTGATAGGTTTGCTGAAGGCGATCGCTCGCCTTCAGTTGCTCCATAGTCATCTGCTGAATTTGTTGCCTCACTCGCGTAGTGCGGATTAGCACGGCACTATGAAGGGTTTCTAGCGCCGTTGGATAAGCTCCTTTGAGAGCACTATGCCGCTGCCGAGCCGCCTGCAAAATATCACGAGAATTCTTTCTTTGCTCAGCAATACCGTCTGCTTCAGCGGTGCTAGCAGGGTAATCAACGGTGTTAATAGCGTAATCAATCGATTCAACGGTTGATTCATTCTTTACCTTATTCGTTCGTTCAAGGGCATCAGAGGCGTTGAGTGAGCCCGCCTCAGCTTGAGCCGGTATCCACAGCAGCCATAAGCTCATCAGCAAGGCGATCGCTCCTAGCCTGACTCCTATTCCAAACGCCAAAACCCTACGATTCCTCGCTTTGAGCGCTATCCGGCGGCTCAAACTTATAGCCCACCCCGCGCACTGTTTGAATCAGCGTTGGCTGGTTCGTATCAATCTCAATTTTCTTTCTGATTTGGCCAATATGCACATCGACCACGCGCTGGTCGCCCACATACTCATAGTCCCACACCTTTTGAATCAGCTCAGAGCGCCGCCACACCCGTCCCGGATGGCCCACCAAAAAATGCAGCAAATCGAACTCTAGCGCCGTTAGCGGCACAATGTCATCTGCTAAGGTCACTTCTCGACGAATCGGATCAATCGAAAGCTGATTAAAGGTGAGCCGCTGCTGATCTGCCACTGTCACTAGCCGCTGCCGCTTCAAAATCGCCCCTAAGCGAACTTCCAACTCGCCTAAGCTAAAGGGCTTCGTAATATAGTCATCTGCACCCGTAACAAAGCCCCGGATTTTGTCGGCCTCATCGATACGGCTCGTGAGCATCAGTACAAACACGCCCGTGCGCGACTGCATCTCCTTACAGAGGTCATAGCCATTTGCATCGGGCAAATTAACATCTAAGATCACCAGATCGGGGTTAAATTGCTCAAACATGGCAAGAGCACTCTTGCCATCCTCTGCTGACTCCATCGAATAGTCCTGCTTAGCTAAAAAGCGATGGATGAGGTTACGGATGGCAGGTTCGTCATCAACGACGAGGATTTTGGCAGCGGCCATAATTTATAATCCGGGTATTAAGCAAATAAAAGGGCAAATACAAGGTAGCGTGCGCGCCAAATAAGGCTTTTATCCGAAAAAGAGTGAGCTAAGAAGTCAGCCAAAACTCAGCCTACCCAGACCAGCACTAAGCTTCAAGCCTAAAAGCATGAGTACTCAACAAGCAAACTTTTCATAAACATTCACACCTTAGCAAAAAAAACATCTAAGTAAAGAAATAATTAACCACTACCTCATAATTCTCTTTTCAACTTCTTTTCCTAGGACTTGCTGTAGATCGCCGCAGCCGTGGGGCGACTATTTCGTAAGCATCTATTAAATAAACGGCTAGAGTCAATAGCTCATAGCGCCGTAGACAGGTTATCTGCCCTGCTGTGAACTGACGCTATGAGCTGTATTTACAGTTATTTTTGAGTATAGGGTCTGAAATTCGTCTAATTCGGTGCCTTTGGAATATTTTTTGCCACTTTGCACTTTACAGCCTGTTTAACCGTAGATTTCGATCACTTCGTGCGTTCCACAGCTACACTATATGTCAAGCGTCTTTTAGCTAGCGTCCTAACCGTTGGGCCCTGAATGAGTTGGTCTGTGGGATTATTGCGGTTGCTTACCGTAGTGGTTCATCCTTAGAGCAGCCTGCTACCATCAAAATACTGAGGTTGATGCTGTGTTTTTGTGTGGGCTTATACGCTTACAGGCAGCGAGTTCAAAAACTATAACAGCAGCTATAAGCAGATCGATAATTAGGTCGATATTAGGTCGATTCGGAGGGTTGAGAATGAGCGATCAAAACGTTCACTACAAAACGCTAGGACTGACAGAAGCGTCTTCTTTTGAAGAGGTGCAGTCTGCCCGTAAGCGTTTGGTGGCAGATTACGAAAATGAACCCCAAAAGAAAGAGGGGATTGAAGTGGCCTACGATGCCATTTTGATGGAGCGGCTGAGGTTGCGCCAAGAGGGAAAAATCAAGGTGCCTGATCGCATTCGGTTTGCTGAGAAACAAGCCAAGCCAACCATACCCACGGCCTCTAACAGTAGCCCAACGTCGGGCGGCGCTCAGTGGTTTTCAGATCTGCTCGATCAGCCGGAAAGCAGCAGTGAATTGCTCTGGCCAACAATCATTTTTGCTACACTAGCGGGCTTGAGCTGGGTATTAGGAGCCCCTCAAAGCGTAGGCAGTGCGTCTCAAGTGGCTTCTCAGGGAGCTGTGGGAGCTTCTTTAGCGCTGGCGCTAGGGATGATGTCCACGGTTTACTTTCTCAACCAAAAAACTCGTAAGCTGTGGCGCTCGGTAGGGCTTTCAGCGATTGGCTTAGCTGTGGGCTTTGGCTTGGGCGTTGTCGTTGAGCTAGTGCTCAGAAGCCAAGGCACTCAGCTCATGCCTCAGCAGCTATCGTCACTGTCTGCCAGTATTACGCTTTTAGCCCTGTGGTTTATAACTGGCTTTGTTCGATAGCGCGTTTGAGCTGGGCTTGTTCAATTGCCTCGAATAAAGCCTGAAAATTACCCTCTCCGAATCCTTGTGCTTGCTTAATCTGACCGGCCTCGTGGTAGGTGCTGCGCTCAATAATCTCAAAGAAAAAGGTCGGTTCTGAAAAAATAGGTTGGGTGAAGGTTTGGAGTAGCATACCCTGCTGTCCGCCTTGGGGCCAATCAAGTAGAACTTGCTGGCGGCTAGCGGCTGAGGTATCTGCAATAGGGCAATCTGTTCGGGTTTTGAGGGCTTGGTAGTAGGTGTCGGGGACGCTGATGAGCTTGAGTCCTTGCTGGCGAAAGTGAGCGATCGCACTCACTGCATCCAAACTTCGCAGCGCCACATGCTGCACACCCGCCCCGCGATTATGATCCAGAAACTCCTGAATCTGCGAGTTGGCACCAGTGGGCTCATTAATCGGAATCTGCACGGTTCCATTAGGATGAATTAATACCTGACTGCGCAATCCTGAGCGGGCGGTATTGATATCAAATTGCTGTCCGGCTTCTAGGCCAAACACTCGCTGATACCAGTTAGAAGCCTCTATCAGCTGACCTTTAGGCACATTCAGCACAACGTGATCAATCATCGACAGCAACGGCAGTTCCGGCGGTGAAACTTGGCTGGCGCGCGCTTTGGCCCACTGCGGCGAGACTTCAACGAGGGTGTGGCGCAAGTCGGCCCAGCCTCGGATTTGACATTGCCGGTAGCCGCTGGCTGTGACGGTAACGTCGCTGAGTAAAGCTACCCCTTGACGGCGAACTCGGCTCAGCAGCTGATCAAAGTGATCGGAAGCAAACCCAACATCGATCAGTCCGGGCGGATGACGCTGAAGGTAGCTTTCAGCGGCAGATGCGGGGGCTGAGGTCAGCCCAGATAGCCAAATTTCAATCATTCCCTGCTTCAAAATAGTAGGGCTAATGGCAGACTGAGAATCAACCGGTTTGGGAAGCGAGATAGCTGCTATATCGGACCCTTCAGCAGCCCATTCAACTGCGTTTTGAAAGGCCAGTTTGTGGACAAACCAGTCTCGCCAAAACGCTACATCTCGAACATAAAAGTGAAGATGGTGAAAATGCATAAGTGTTGTTGACGATTAAAAGCGGCTAAGACTGCACTGCGCAGATTTACCACGCCCTGTTGCGTTTGATTTCATCCTTTGGGACAATAGTGACAAGAATTTGGGCAAACGGGGCTCTTCAATAGGACGCTTTGAGCTTTTCTCCAGAACTTTTCAAGCACTTCTTAATACTGGTTAAATGGTTCAGCGCATTACCGTTAGCCCGCAACAATACCAAGGCACCTCAATTGCGCTGACAGCCCAGCAGGTGCACTACTTGGTGAGGGTGCTGCGCTTAAAGGTGGGCGATCGCTTCATCGCCCAAGATGGCAGCAGCCAGCAGTGGCTAGCCGCTCTCACCGGTCAGCTTGAACTCGCTGAAGTAATTGAAACCCTCTCTCCCCTGCACCCTCTTTCTCCTACGCCCCCTTTGCGCTTGATCGCGGCTTTGCCCAAAGGCAACAGCTTCGATCAGGTCGTGCGCCAAAGCACCGAACTCGGTGTCACCCACATCTATCCGGTGTTCAGTGAGCGATCGCTGCTCAAGCCCAGTGACCATAAGCTAGCCCGCTGGCAAAAAATCGCTCAAGAAGCTGCCGAACAGAGCGAGCGCCTTGCCGTGCCCAATATTTTTGCCCCTGTAGGCTTTCAGCAGTGTCTCGCGCAAGCTGACTGGGCAGGGCTGCGCTATATCTGTGTCGCCCGCAGTCATGATTCCTCCTCGGCCCCTTCAGCCAGTGCATCACTTAACGCATCACTTAGCGCCCCACTTAGTGCACTGCCTAATTCCCAAAGCTCTCATCTGCTGACTCACCTGCTGGATAATTTAACTTCGGCAGATTCACCCAGCGTTACATTGGCTGTTGGGCCAGAAGGTGGCTGGACAACAGAAGAGATTACGGTTGCCAATCGGTATCACTATAAAAGCATCTCCTTGGGCTCCGCAATTCTACGGGCAGTGACGGCTCCTATTACCGCGCTATCGCTAGTCACAGCAGCTAGAGAACTATTGATATAGCTTGATTTCATCGTATAAGCTCGGATGGCCAAATCGATTTGCCTTGTTTAAGCTAGGCGTATCTAGCGTCACATAGGATCGCCCTATCGCGCGGATACTCGGAGCTATCTCACGGTAAATCTTAATAAACAAATGGCTAACTCATCAGATACCGTTTTTACTGGTTTTCACGCGCTTTCAGAGCCTATTCGCATTCAAGTAATTGAGCTTTTACAAGAAGGGGAATTTTGTGTCGGCGATATGTGCGATCGCTTAAGCATCGCCCAGTCAAAGCTATCTTTTCACCTCAAAACGCTCAAGCAAGCAGGTCTAGCCGACATTCCGCACTTCCAATTGGCACATTGGGTATTTAAACGAAGCAATAAGAATCACAGCCATTTTTTCTAGCATGGTTCTCAATAGTTAACCTTAATTGAGAATTTTTATGACTTAGTTCATTTGAACTGCT
>JBGTIK010000204.1:0-4149 GCA_041745715.1 Phormidesmis sp. | reverse complement strand
GAAGCTGGGCGGCGAGGGATTTCGATGACGGGTTTGGAGGGTTTGGGTCGGGTAATGCCAGTGACGACGTCTTTGAGCCAGCTGATTAGAATCAGCGGCGTGGCTAGCAGGTTTGGTTTTTGCGGGATGTTTGTAGGGATCAGGGCTTGGGAAGGTGCTTTCGCCAGCGGGACAGATTCTGCTGTCGCATCGGCTGCCTTCAAAGGCTCAATTTCGGGCGGCTCAATTTCGGGCGGCTCAATTTCGGGCGGCTCAATTTCGGGCGGTTCAATTTCGGGCGGTTCAATTTCGGGCGGTTCAATCTTTGGCGGTTCGATTTCAGGCGGTTCGATTTCGGGCGGTTCGATTTCGGGCGGTTCAATCTCAGGCGGTTCAATCTCAGGCGGTTCGGCTGCGAGAGTATCAGCTGTGGGCGGATGAGGATGGGCGATCGCTTCTTCTAGAACCTCAACTGACAAAATCTTAGCGTCAGCGAAGGCGGGTGCGATGTCATCGGCTGTCGTATCAAGCTCGATGAGGACTTCTTCGAGCACGGGTTCGGCGGGCATAGTTTCTAAAATGCCATCTTCAACAAATTCGTAGTCATAGACGGGGCGGCGACGGGGATCAGGGCGATGGCGAAGCCTTCCAAGGGAATCGCTCAAATTTCTTTTCTCTAACCGCAGTGGAATCGGCTCAGCCGGAGCAATTCGCAGCTGATTGAGCTGATTTTTTGTCCAATCGACCATAATTTCGGGCGTGATCACTACGGGCGTTTGCTGATAGACAGGCGTTTTCTCACGGCGCACCGTCAAAATTTGCCAGCCCAGCCCTAGGAGCAGGGCCAAAACCGCAACTTGAGCCAGCAGCACAATGCCCGTAATTTGCTTAGCCCAAAACCACAGCACCAATGCATAGAAGGTGCCTAAGCCGCTCCACACTACGTCTGAGCGACGGTGAGACTCTGGGTAAAAAAAGCCAGCTAGGTAAAACGTAACGCTACCTAAGCCCAGCAGGATGGATAAGACATTTGCGAGCATTCGCCGGTCATATGCGCTCGATGCAGCGCTCGTGGGTTTGCTTACCTATTGTGGAGGATAACTGCCCGATTGTGACAGTAAGCCTACATCGCCCCCGATTTTTTGCTAAACAGCACCAGCACCGTTCTGACAATCAGCTGCACATCGTACAGTAAGCTCCACTTGCGCTGATACTGCAAATCGAGCTGAATGACTTCTTCAAAGGTGGTAATGCTTGAGCGCCCATAAACCTGCCATTCGCCGGTCATGCCGGGTTTGACATTCAGCCGCTGCCACTGAGACACTTCGTATTGCTCTATTTCATCCGGCGTGGGCGGGCGAGTGCCAACTAAGCTCATGTCGCCTTTGAGCACATTCCAAAACTGCGGAAATTCATCTAGGCTGGTGCGCCGTAAAAACCGCCCAATGTGGGTAATGCGTGGGTCATTGTCATTTTTAAACAGCGGCCCTTGGACTTTATTAGCGACTTCTTTTTTGCGATTTTCGGCATCTATTACCATGGAGCGAAATTTCCAAATCGTGAAGCGCTTGCCCAACCAAGAGCAGCGGGTTTGAGCAAAAAATACGGGGCCGCCATCCTCGCGTTTGATCGCGATCGCAACCACCACACACAAAATCGCCGTCAGCATCAGCCCGACGATAGCGCCGATAATATCCATCCCTCGCTTGGCCTTAGAGCGCACAGATGGATGAGTTTCGGGCAACTGCTTTAAAACGATTTGGGGCTCATTGGAGATGGATTCTGCTGCTCGCAGCGAGTCCGGATGGCGACTGATCTCAATATGAAAAACTTTGTCTAGCTCAGTCAGCGAAAGCGCCATCATCACCGGCACTGGTACGTTAATTAGCCGCAGCTTTGCCCCTTTTGACTGACAGAGCTTATGGCTAATTACCAGTGCGCCAATGCCGCTGCTATCAATGAAAACAGTATCTGTAAAATCTAAGACAATTTCTCGTAGTTCTGGATGCAGCTCAAACGCCTCCTGACAGCTTCGTTTGAAGGAAACGGCTTCTAGAACGGTGAACGATTGGGTTAGGTGGATAGTACCCATCGACTTTAAAGCGGTCGCTTTAAAGCTGACCTGGTGACGGGAACCATTGTGAGACTCGCCTTCAGACTTGCTGTGAGAATTGCTGGGAGTATTGTAGGCGACAAAGCCAACTTCATGAGGAGGACTAGACATAGTACAAAACTGGCATGGCACAGAATTTCTAAAAAAACGTAGCGCTCAGCCTCGCTTAACTTGCCCAGAAACGCCTTTCCGTCACCGGAGATTTGGTTCGTGGGAAGTATGGAGGCTAGTTGATGCACTTAAAATTATATTGAGGCTGGAAATTATATGGAGGCGGGTTGACGCACTTGAAACTATATAGAGAACAATACAGAATAGAAACGTAGCAGACGGCAAGCCGTCCGGAAAGGTTCGTTGAAATATAACCTCTAACATCGTGCAACCTTGTGAGATCCCCTTCTAGATCACCCTTCTAGATCACAGAGTACTACCGAATTGGGGATCAACTTAGTATTGGGATTCAATGACTTATTCATAAAACAACGGAGTAAAACCTGTCAAACGGCTGTTGCGATCGCGATACAGAGAAAGCCGTGCCCTGCTCGCTGAATTTTTGAAGAAAAGATAGGTGTATACTCACGAGTTGTCTTTACGTGCTAACCGCCTTATTCCCCGTTTGATCCCAGAAATAATCATAGTAGTATATTCTCTATTGCCTGGTAAAATAAACCAAATGACAACATAAATAATACCAAAATAAAAAATCTCCACACAAAGATTGAGCCAACTGTTGTCAATAGCATTACTGATTATCGGCTGACTAAACAATAATCCAATAGCGGCAATCCAAGAGGCTAGTGCCGCAGGCCAAACTGTGACGAAAAAATCTGATAGGGTTAAAGGAGAACCCTTAAGACAAAACGCTACTAATGGATAGGTCTGGTTCCACATTAGTTTGTGTGCGGTGATTTAGTGAGCGGCCTCCTGCCGTTGAGAGATGATGCGATGAGTAAATTGCGCATCCAATCATCGTGATAGCGAAACCCATTGAGCTGTTCAAAAGGACATAGGCACCCCTCTTTTAGGGTTCTTGTCTTGCGACAAAACGGATGAAAGTTCCATAAGAGAGCCATCGCCCGCACTTCTTTCGGCTGTGTTGCAAAAAAAATGCGGTCGTGCGTCGAAGAAGGGTGGTTTTGCTAAACTGAAGCAGTTGAATTAAGGCATCGGATGATGGAATGCCCCTTTTGTAAGCATCCTAAGGTTCATAAGCACAGCAAAACCAGCAAAGGCCATCAACGCTATCGCTGTCCTAGTTGTTATCAAACGTTCACCGATACGCTCGACACCTTATATTACCGTCGTCAGCTGACGCCATCTGAAGTTGAACACATTCTGCAGGCCCATAGCGAAGGGGTGAGTCTCAGAGGGATTGCTCGATTGTCTAAGCGCTCGTACAACACGGTTGTAGATGTTGTACGAGCAACGAGCCAAAAGGCGCAACTCATCCACAACGAAGAGGTTAAGGCGGTTGTGACAGAGCAAGTGGTCGCCGATGAGATGTGGTCATTTGTAAAAAAAACAAAAGCATTGCCTTTCTGAGGAGCTAACGCATGGAGACTGTTGGATTGGCCTGAGCTTGGCTCAGGAAAGTGGGTTAATCATGGGGATGCGTGTGGGTAAGCATACGGATGAGTTCCTTCGTGAATTGCTGGCTACGACCGCAGGGAAAACGGACTGCAAGGTTTGGTACACCGATGATTGGGGCGGCTACGAACGAATTTTGCCGCCTGAAATCACGCATATTATTGGCAAAGAGAATACCCAGCGCTTAGAGCGAACCAACGGGATTGTGCGTCAGCAGACAGGGCGTTGGCACAGAAGACAAAACAAATTCGGCAAGCTTTGGGAACAAACGAAGGTAACCGCTCGGTTGGCCGTCAGCTACTTCAATTGGATATGGCAACATAGTCGTAGCCGGAGAGTGATCTGATTTTTGTGTAAGCGCTTTAGACTTAAGCGGAAAAGCGTTCTGGAAACAGGATAGCAAAATGTGACAGAGCTGCCCGCCAATTCTTGATCGGCCTGTTCCACTTCTTTGAGATATTGTTCATCGC
>JBGTIK010000203.1:0-5268 GCA_041745715.1 Phormidesmis sp. | reverse complement strand
ATCATCGCCAACAATCTGGATATCCGCTAACTCGATGGGGCCAAAGGTTGCCCGCTCCAGTCGAATGAACTCATCTGTGAAGTCAGTAATAATGTCGACCCCTAGTTTGGTTTTGTCAAAGGGCGAGCCCACACCAAAGTCAAACCGGTCAACCCCGGCACCGCCCGTTAGCGTGTCATTTTCGCCACGCCCATTGAGGATGTCGTCCCCATCTCCGCCCTCAAGAATGTCGGTTGCAAAGCCGCCCACTAGAATGTCATCGCCTGCATTCCCGCTGCCGACTAGCTCTGTATAGGTGTCACTGCCATCTAAAAGGTCATTTCCCTCGCCGCCCAAGAATTGGACGACATTGACATCAGTGTGTGTGAGATTGTTAATATCCAAACTGTCGTTGCCCACATCGCCTTGAATAACGAAGGCTTCGGAGGTGTCTACGGTTAGCTTAAAGGGTACCAAATTGACGCGATCAAAGATGGCTAGGTTGCCTTTTTGATTGAGCGTAAATTCATCCCCTTGGCTGACGGAGCCTCTAACGACAACTGTGTCTCGCCCTTGGCCTCCACGAATGCGATCGCTCCCATCACCATCTTCCCAGATAAGGACATCATTGCCCCTACCCCCAATCATGGTGTCGTTGCCCTTTCCACCTTTCACAAAATCACTACCGCTGCCGCCCCGGAGAATATCCGCCGCGTTGCTGCCCGTGAGGATGTCATTACCGCCACCCCCCTTGGCTTCAATCGGCGTGCTACTGCCACTGGCATCTAGGGTATCGTTGCCCGCTCCACCAGAGAACTTCACCCGCTTGACATCTGTAGCGGCAAGGTCGCCGACCGTTAAGCGATCGTCACCGCCTTTCCCCTCAATATCAAAGGTTTCTGACTCATCTACAGTCAGGGTGAAGGGCACTAAATTTACCCGATCAAAAATCGCAAGACCGTCACGCTGCTGAAGAACAAAATCATCTCCAGCGGCAACAGCACCATTTACTTCAACCAAATCCTCGCCTTGACCGCCAACGATGAGGTCACTCCCGTCGCCGTCGTCCCATTCCAGAATGTCGTTTCCGGCACCGCCTAGCATGGTGTCGCTGCCTTTGTTACCCTCTAGAAAATCGTCGCCACGATTGCCTATAAGAACATCATTGCCATCTCCGCCCTCAATGATGTCATCGCCTGCAAGACCTCTAAGGATATCATTGCCCGCTTTGCCATTGATTTTGTCGTTGTCGGGGCTACCTGAGAGAATGTCGTTGTTGTCTGTTCCGTTAATAATTGCCATCGTTTCTTCCTTTTTGATTGGTTTTTTGGATGTTGAAAATGTTCTATCTTGGCTTCGTCTTTCCATCAGTTAATTAGGTTGGAGATAGGCGATCGCAAACGCTGATTAAATTTTCTTGACGAAGAAATATAGGCGATACCGTCCTTCACCTTGCCTACCGATATCCCAGGTAAAGTCAGATTTAGGGTCGCCGCTCTCAGTTTTTCTCGCCATCCGAATCAGATCATCTTGCGTCAGCACGCTAGCGCGTTGGCCGACATCATCATCCCCGGCACCTACCAATTCGCTCAGTTTGTCAGACAACAGCTTGACAACTTCAGGCGGCACCGAAACCCCGCCTGTCTGACTTGCAAGTGCCGTATTCCCTACGTCTAGAGCTGACTTGAACACCCCAGAAAAAGCATGTGGATCGCCCTCATCCTGTTCGCGGATGACCACTGACAGAATGATGTCTTTGGCCAAACCGGTATACAGTCTTTTTGCTAGGTGAACGACATCTCCTTTATCGACTGAAATCACACCTGTTTCTTGGGGTGTTTGGGGTTGTCCAGAAGTAGAAACACCCAAGAACATATAAGGCTCATCGCGACTTGAGAGTTCACTGGACTCCTCAAGGCACTTAAAGCCAGAAAACCAAAGCTCCACTTTCACATCATTCACGGTTACCTTAACGCCGCCCGTGGGTGTCCAATAGATAGTACCGCCTTCAAAAACGCTGTGTCGGCCCTTGCCACTGGTGCCTTCACTCACCTGTTCGTCCGTGAGGGGATACCCAAGTTTGCCTCGCTCCCATCCCTGATCTGCCCAGGCTTGGCGGATGTAGCCAATTACGATGTGTGCGCCTGTACTGGGTGTCCAGTAGATAGATCCGTTGTTTTCAAAGTGGTTGTAGCGCCCAATTTTATCGGGTGTGCCTGTTTCATCGGTCACGGGAAAGCCCAGATAGCCTTTGTCCCAGTTCTGTTGTCCCCACTTAGCGTAGATGTTGCCATAAACAGCGAAGGCTTCTGGAGACCCTGATTTCCAAATAATTGTGCCACCTTGAAAGTTGTTGTAGCGGCCTTTGCCGCTACCGGCTGCTGACTCGTCCGTAGTTGGATATCCTAAAGGACTTTTCTCCCAGCCTAATGCAGCCCACTTAGTGCGAATGAGCCCATAGATCAACTGTGCGCCTGTTTGCGGACTCCAGTAAATAGAGCCGCCCTGATAATGCCGATAGCGTCCGACGCCATCAGGACAGGCTTGTTCGGCATGGTCGGTTGGCCAATCGCCGGATAGCTCTTAATTGTCGCTGCATACTTATTGTCAATTTCGGTAGCCATTTTCTTTTCCTCTATGTGTGTTAGATGTGGATGGATTGAATGTGTGTGTTGAATGGGAAGGCGATCGCGCCCCACAATTCGGCATCAAAGTGATCGCACCTCTGCTCTAAAAATCAATTTGATTAGCCGTACCCGATAGGTAAACCGATGCGTACGTCTGTGATTGGCCCGCAAGCTTTATCTGGGGAGACTGACGGTTAAAAATTGCGATTGTTTGGATGGGCGCTGTTTTTGTCGTTACCAATAAATTGATAGCAGGAACCAACAAAGTGAGCGTTTCAACGATACCAACGGCTCGCAAGTTGTCGCTCAAGTTAACGGTTACCATTTGGCCAAGCTGGCTTCGTTCTGTTTGAATATCTTCACTGGTAAAATTGAGCGTTTGGCCCTGGCGAGTGAGTGAGAATCGAGGGGTGCCAGTGAAGCTAGTGGTTTCGTAAGAAATTTCGATGTCGTAGCCGCTGAGTAGAAACCGGTTCGGCTTTACCAGGGTGGGTTGGGTCTTCACAGATTGCATTGTTTTTACCTCTAGTTGGTAAGGTTAAAAGGACTAGAAAGCAGGTGATCGCACTTCAAATCCGAATTGTGAAAACATCGGATTTAAAGGGAGTGATCGCAGCGTAAAACAAACGTGACAATTCTTTGTGAAATCAAGTCAGGAGAGCAACCCAGCGCAAGGCCGCATTTCTCTTCTCTTGTGCTTGTGCTTGTCTCTTGTCTTGTCTCTTGAGCTAATAATCCTTCACAAACGAGAAGATTTAGGGAATAAATCAGGAAGATCTGGGGAAGATAATTCTTTGTGGATGTGATGCAGCTAGGCTACTAGGGTTTCCACGAGGCTTCACGAAAGATAGATTTGATTTGCGCGATCGCCCTCTCAGCCGCTGCTTCAGCAGAAATCCCCTCAACCGCCATTGCATGAATGGCCTGCCCCCACACATTTTCTTCCATGACCATGCCATAGGCAGGGTTGAGCGCGTTATAAAAGGGATGGGTTTGCCCAGCGATAACTGTTTTGACCACCGTTGAAATATGAGGATCGGCAGGGTCTTGCCAAAAACTGTCGGCTTCAATCTCGCTAATAGACGGCGGCATGTAGCGTCCGTATGAGGCTTTTAAAAAAGCGTTGAGCACGTCCGGTTGAATTAAATAGGCCAAAAAGTCTTTAGCAGCCTGCTGATGAGGGGCCTCTTTAAAGACGATAGCTTGGCGAATATCTACCAAATGAGGCAGTGGCTGACCGTTAGGCTTATTAGGAAAATCAACCGTACCCAGCTTGTTAAAATAAATGCCAGGATCGTTACGAACAGCCGCTGGAATGGATAGCGTCGGGTTTGGCGTCATCATCACATTGCGATCTAAAAAATTACGGTTGTTATCAGGATCTAGCCAGTTAACCGCGCTAGTCGGCACATAGCCCTCTTTGTAAAACTGTAAATACCAGTTCAGCGACCGCACAATCCCCGCTTTTACCTCAGGCTGATTAAGCTGCAAACGGCCTCGTTCGTCTAACAGTTCAACGCCATAAGCCACTAGCGCCTGCTCAAAAACATGATAGGTATCGTAAGCCGGAACAGAGTAGGGCAGTCCAATGCTGCGCATATTCGGATAGCGATCGCTTAACCGAAATTGCAGCATTTTCCAAAACGCCCAAAATTCATCCCAATCAGTCGGAATATCGGCTGGCTGATAGCCCGCTTCGGTTAGCAGATCTTTCCAGTAGTAAATGTGAGTGGTGCTTTGATCCAGCGGCACCGCGTAGTAACGGTTCTTGGCTGTTTTGCTACCGTACACTTTGGCTACTTGCAGGGCATTTGGGCTGTACCTATTTGCCAGCGGGGCAACCACGTCCGTGACATCGGCCAATTTCCCGCCCCAGTCAGACACCGGATACACTGACTTAGCGGCAAACAACACATCTGGTGCTAAATCGCCTGCTTTGCTTGCCCGGAGCGTTCGAGGCGCGGTTTCACCCGAATTATAAAAAGAAAGATTAACCGAAAACCCGCTTTGGGCTTCCCAATCACTCACCACCTGCTCAATGGCTTCGTCTTCTTCAATGACGTAGCCTTTATCCCAAAGCACGATTAACGACTTGGCCGAAGCTTTCGTCGTAGTGTCCTTAGCGCCTCTTGCCCCGCTGTTTTGAGCGCCAGTTGTAGCTGGGTCAGTAGCCGAAAAAGAGCAGGCAAATACTATGAGCGCTGTCAGGCAGAGAACCGCTACATAAGCCAGCCTTTTGATGACTGATTTCTGGAAGGTCTGCTTTTTGTTAGGCAGCGATTGAGTCTCGGCAGACGCTGTAGTAGCCATGACTTACCCAAAAGAACTCTATAATCCTTTCAAAATATAAGAAGTCAGCAGATTTTCCCACAGGTCGAAATTTTTCCTAACATTTGCAAAACTGGCACATCGGACAACGTAGCGAACAAAGAGCCATTTCCTACGAGAGCCGCAAAGGTAAATCACTTTCAATGGTTTCGTTCTTCAGCGCATCTAGCAGATGATTGGCCGCGTGAGTACTTAATAGGCTTGTTGGGTAATAAAAAGGAACGATGAGACAAGGCTTTGTCGGCTTCCTCAGTCTTTTAAGCCGCATCCAAGTAGAAGTTCCACAGTCCAGCTGCATTTAACATCAAGCGGTCATCGAAATTAGTCACACGAT
>JBGTIK010000202.1:0-3939 GCA_041745715.1 Phormidesmis sp. | reverse complement strand
TTCGCTACAGCCCAAAAACTGGCGAATTGGTGTATGCGAATGCAGGCCATGTCTATCCAATTGTGTGGTCGCATCGAGATATGGTAATGAACCAGCGCAGCGTCAAGCCCGCTTACCTAGATGTGAGGGGAGTGCCTTTGGGCATTTTACCGGTTTGGATGGCAGATGCGGGTACGTTACAGCTCTCAGATGGCGACATCCTGCTGCTGACTAGCGATGGCATTACAGAAGCAACCGTACCTAGCTGTCAGGGTAATAGCAGCAGTTCTATGCTCAATCAAGAGGGACTTTGGGCTTTTTTACAACAGCAGCCTGCCGAACTCAATTTAGACCATTTACTCGCTTATATTCATCTCCCGGAAGGTGAACAAGAAGATGACCAAACTATCTTGTCACTGGAGGTGACGTCATGCTAAAAACCGAACTGATTGTCCCCAGTGATCTAAAGTTTCTGGCCGTTGTAGAGCATTGGCTATTGGAATCGCTACAGTTAGAAATCGATCAGCAGATTGACTGGCGAGAGGTTGAGAGCCATCTGCGACTGGTGGTGGTAGAGGTTTACTCTAACATTGTGCGTCATGCTCATAACGAAAAGCCTGAACTGCCGGTACTGATTCGCATTGAGCTAGAAGATAACAATCTCTCTTTGGAAGTGTGGGATCAAGGGGAGGGCTTTAATATTGACAGCTACCATGCGCCTGCACCGGGTGATTTTCAAGAAGGGGGCTACGGCTGGCTGATTTTGCACCGGATTATGGATAGGGTGGAATATCAGTTGCAGGTGGGGGGCAATGGCAAAGCCTTCCAAGGGAATCGCAACTGCCTCAAGTTAGAGAAAGATTTAGCCGCGACTATTGACTAAATCTGTCGCCTGAATCTCAAATGAGGGAAGGAAGGGTAATGGGCTTTCGGCGTAGCGGGCGATGGCGTAGCCTTCTAAGGGAATCGAACCCTTACCTATTTGCCCTCTTTTTTGTCTGCTCAGTTGACCATTCAGCTGACTATTAAGTTGACTATTCATGGCCCAAGCCCATAGCTGATCGCCATACGAAAAGTGCCACCATTCTTGTGGGTGCTGACAAAAGCCTGCTGCCGTCATCGCTTTGTTCAGCACAGTGCGGTGATGATGATAGTGCTGAGCCTGACTGTTGGTGCTGTTCGCAAAGTGATCGTGATAAGATCGCGGTGATATTTCATCAATAGCTGAGCCCATGTTGACCGGATTGCCTTGGGCATCGACTAAGGTGAGATCAACCGCTGCACCCGTACTATGGGGTGGTGGGGTAGTCGGGTTAGCGCTAGGAACGGCCCAAAACTGTAGAACTTTTTCTTCCAGATCGGCGCGCTCAAGGGCAGTCAAATGCTGCGGATCTAATCCGGCTGAGTGCGCGAGTTGGGCCAAGGTGTAGTCCACCATGAACTGTTGTACCGGAATCGGGCGATAGGCATCAAAAATTTGCAACTGCCAGCCTGGCCGCTTCGCCTGTAAGTAAGCTTGGGCCTGAGTTAGCTTTTGCACCACGCTTTGACGCAAAAAATAGGGAGACAGTGTCCCATAAGGCGCGCCTAGCTGAACGTAAGGATGAGGCGTAACCACGGCAAAATCAGCCAAGGGAATCGGGATCAGGGCTTCACCGCATTCTTTAATCGGGACGGTTTGGTAGGGTTTCATATCAGCATCAAGCGGTGATCTCAATCGGTAGCTTTATGCGGCAATCGGCTGAGCTTGCTGCTGCACAAATTGAACGAAATTACTCAGAATTTGCAGGCCAGCGGTCGAAGATTTTTCGGGATGGAACTGCACGGCCATCAGGTTGCCTTGAGCGACGGCGGCGGTGATGGTCTGGCTACCGTGGGTGATGGTAGCAGCAGCGAGGGTATCAGCGCTCGGTTCGGCATAGTACGAATGCACAAAATACACCCAGGCATCGGCGGGAATGCGGTTCCAAAGGGGGCAGTTAGGCTGCGTAATTTGCAGTTGGTTCCAGCCTATGTGCGGAATTGTCAGGCCAGGTTCGCGCTGAAACCGCCGAATAGTGCCCGGTAAAATGCCCAAACCTGGTTCTTGGCCTTCTTCGCTACCGTCAAATAAAACCTGTAAGCCCACGCAAATGCCTAAAAAAGGCTTACCGCTCACAGCTATTCGGCGAATCGGTTCAATTAGATGGCGTGATTTCAGGTGCTGCATGGCCGGATCAAAGGCACCCACCCCCGGTAGAACCACGCCGTCGGCTTGTTCAATTTCGGCGACAGAATCGGTGACTAGCGTGCGGGCACCCGCAGCCTGTAGCCCTTTGCAGGCAGAATGTAAGTTGCCCATGTCGTAGTCGATAACGGCAATAGTCGTCATAGCAGGTGCGCTAGCCTCATAGCTTAATAACTCACAGCTCAATAACTCACAGCTTAATCACTCACAGCAGTGAACTTCCAGATTATATCGATACCACTAGCTTATTTCTCTGGAGATCGCGCCATTCATCCTGCCATCTATGAATTATCTATGCAAAAAGGCCCTATTCTAATCACCTCTTTTCAACCTTGGCGGGCGCATCAGTGCTCTAACTCATCGGATGATTTGATCGCTGAGCTGTGGTCGAGCGATCGCCTCCCGACCGATACCCTTTGGCTGCGGCAAGTAGCGGTTAGCTTTGAGCTAGCTCCCATCCAAATGATTAGCGAAATTTATCGAAAGCGACCGCGTATTGTGATTTGCTGCGGCATGGCCGAAAACCGAGCGGCTTTATCTTTAGAAGCGCAAGCCAAAGCGCAGACAGAGCCGCTAACTCCAGTTAATTGCCATCGTTTAGAGAGTGCCATCGACCCCTCGAATTTACTCACCGGCACATATCTCAGTGAAATGAGCCAGGATGCCGGTCGTTACGTTTGCAATCACCTTTATTACAGGGTTTTAAGGTTTGTTAATAATAAGAATTTTAGTCCGGATTTCAAAACTGTTGCTTTGTTTGTTCATGTTCCAGTATTAACCGCAGAAAATAGAAGACTTATCACGCACGATTTTGGTGTGATTACCGCTAGACTAGCCGACATTTACTGAAAGCTATAGCTCATAGAAAGCCGTCTTTCCGTATTTATTTCGAGCGAAAATCAGCTTTTATTTCTAAGTGAAATTATTTAAGGCAAGCCTCCTGAAGCCGGTGATACTATCTGTCATAGAGGGACGATTTTTTTGAATTTATTGGGGCATTCTCTAAGCACAATTTTATGGAAGTTCCATGTCACGCTCCCTTGCCCAAATCAAAGAGCAAATTGCGATTCCCTTGGAAGGCTTCGCCATCGCCCATTTTCCTGTTTTGCTCAATGCTCGGTCAGGCCATTCGTTAGATAATTTGTTAGGCAGTGACAAATTAGGCTTCTTCATTCAATACAAACCGCAAGCCATTCGCATTGATAGCCCCACAGGGCTGCTGTCTCAAATTAACTGTTATTTTCTTCGCGAACTTTCGGTTTCTGTATCAGCGGCCTTTGGCTACGCAGCGGCGATCAATCAGCAGCTAGTAAATTCGACGGTTTTTGTGGTTCAAGATATTGATGGCGACAGCGGCTATTACTTAAGAATGGATACCCTGCTAAAGCGCTGCTACGAGGCGGAAGACGGTGAACCCAAAGATGTTTCTATTTTTTTGGCCAGTGTGAGCCAAGACATCGAAAGGCTGAGCCGCTTTTTTCGCGATTTCGTGCCAGCATAGTTTTTGTATAGCTCCATCCCAAACGATAGCCTAAGGCGGGTTTGTGAGGATAAGTAAGCAATCCAAAAGCGTTTTTTTCATAGAATAAAGACCTAGTGGGTCATTTGTAATGTTTGTCGCCATATAGATTTGTCAAAATAAAGGAGTCGCACTTAGTCTCCCAACGCAGGGTAAGTCAAATGACACGTCGACGCAAAGCTCCCTTACGGCCCATCAGTGACAAAGAACGTGA
>JBGTIK010000201.1:0-25974 GCA_041745715.1 Phormidesmis sp. | reverse complement strand
CTAGTGATACCGTTAACCGCATCCATCCGCTTGTTGCCATCGGCAACCATCGCGTCCAGAGCATCTAGCTGAGAGCCAGCAATGTACTCACCGCGCGCATCCGCTTGGGAGACAACTTTAGCAAACGCATCAAGCATAGATCCAAATTCTCCTAATATTTGATCATCGGAACAGGGCTTTAAGATTGCTGTTCCTACTTTAAAAGAGTAAGCCGTATGGGCCTTGTATCTGAGAAAGTTCAAGAAAGTTCATAAAAGTGCTAGCCGCTTCAATCTCAGACAGATCAAGCCTTTTCCGGCCTGCTTCTACTAGATCTATGCTAGACACACGAGCCTTTATGAACAAAAAGTTAGCAAATGTTCAGCACGAATTGGCACTAAAGGGCCGCTGCTACTGACTGAGCGATCCGGGAAGCTCTTTCCAGATCAAACAGGAAGCCGTGAATGTAGTCTTCATATGCCAGATCTTCAAAGAGTGGCTGAAAACCCATCACGATGAGATTTTTAACGGCCCCTAAAGACAAAAAATCAATCCCTAATAGCGGCAACTCGTACTGATAGCTAGGGTAAATCACGCTATTAAAAATTTGAGCGCTAGTGCCAGCATCAATGTGAGGTGTGGCGAGCCTTGCGCAATTCGCTGCATTCGTAGCACCAGCTTTGAAGGGTGGCTAGATGATGGCCCTATTCGCTGATGTTACACTCCAAGCCTTGAGGAATGGGGCTGTAAAATAAGGATATATACATTAGAGGTGTTGCGATACAAGAAAAATAATGGCTAAAAGCATTGATACGTGAGGATTTCAGCGTCTGGCTTACAGCGATTCTTGACCCTTGTTACTCAACAGTCTATTTCTTAACAAGGGACGAGAGTTTGTTGATCTGAGCGCAGAAAGACTAAGGTGGTGCGTGCTGAGCGGCGATTTTGGCAATGTCTTTTGTGGTGATGAAGCGCTTTTCAGAACAGTAGCGAATTTAACGGGGGCGAATCTGGCTGGGGCGGCGCTGAGTGGGGCGAACTTGCAGAAGGCTTGTCTGGTAGGCGCAAATTTACAGGGCGTAAATCTAGCTGGGGCGGAGTTGCAGCGGGCAGATTTGCGGGCGACGAATTTGACGGATGTGGATTTTGCGGCGGTGGGGAGTCTTGCAGCAGCTGATTTTACAGGGGCGGTGGGCTTGACAGATAGTGGCCGCGCTCAGCTGTTAGCTCATGCAAAAGCCGAGCTAGAAGAGTGGAATGCCTTTACCCGCAAGACGACTCGCCAAAGTCTGGAAGAAATGGCGTGATCGACGGTTTCTATCGAAGATATTATCGTTAGCAGTGAATATTAGTGTTTCTAGACGATCCGCGTTCCTAGACGATTCGCGTTTCTAGATATTGACCGATCATGATTTCTTCGCCTGCACGCGAAATGATGGTTTGTCGGGTGCGGTAGTTATCGCCAATTAGCTTTAGCTCTTCTTCAAAGCTAGAACCGTTGTACTCGGTGCGCAGTACCATCGTGCGATCGCTCGTGAACTTATAAGCGGCAGTCACGGGCTTGGGAGTAGCAAACCCGCGATCGCGATACATAATCTCACCGCGAATGCCAAAGATGGTCGAACCAACCGAGGGCTTGCGGATCGGCGTAATGTAGTTGCTTTCCCAGGTCACCTTTGCGCCACAGATCAAAGGGACATCTAGCTCGTGACGCTCAGCGAGTTCTATTAATTCGCTATGACCTTGTGGCAAAAAGGCAACGGTGAGATCGCTGACGACTTCTTGAGTGTCGCCGCTAGCCAGGGTGTAGTAGCGGCGGCAAGAGCGCCAGTCACCTACAGAATGGGTGAAGAATGCGATCGCCTTGGCTTCTATCTCTGCATCAGCCGTCAATTTGGCATCGCCGCTGGGCAGATCATTTACAGAGTAGGGCTGAATCGTGGAAGTTGCTGTCAAGATCATTGCAATCACGCCTCACAAGGTTTGGCCTACATAAGTAGCCCAGTATTTTACATAAAGAAATATTTCTTCATGACTCAAGATAATCCATTTAGCCCAAAGCGACAATCCGCTTTCTGAATTCTTTTCGTAGCGTTAGGGGGGTGCCCTGTCAAACTCAGGCTGGTAAGAGATCTTCTAGGGCTGCTGCGACGACCTGATGCTGCGGATCTTGTCGAAGTTGAGCCAAAGCCGTTTGTGCTTGCTGAGCCCAGGCTGAATCGATGCCTGCGGCTCTAAAGAGCTTAAGGGCATAGGCGGCTGATCGGCGCGATCGCCAGTTCTGATCGGCTGTGAAGGGCAGCAAAGCCACTAGCGCCTGCTCGGCTTCAGACGTATGGGCCAGTAACCCCAAGGTCGAAATGCCCGCTTGAACGATGGTTTCATCAGCATCTTTAAGCGCTTCTAAAGCTACGCCCATCAGCTTTTTGGGGATGTCCATCTCTGGCATAATCGCCAAAATGCTGCGGCGCACCAGCCAGTTATAATTTTTGTTGAAGAGGGTCACCAGTGGATCAGCAGCGATCGCCCCATACAGCCCTAAAGAATTCGCAATCTCAGCTTGCACATTGTGATCCGGCTCCTGCGGCAGCATTTTCAATAAAGCCGCGTAAGCCGCCTGATTACGCTTGCGCCCTAACCCCATCGCCACAAAGGAACGCACCAAAAAGGCTTCATCTTGCCGGTGGCTGATTAAAATAGGCACGGCAACTTCAGCCTCATAGTCTTTAAGGGCAACTAACCCGCGCAGCCGTAGCTGAGAGTCTTCATTAGCTAATAGCAGCTTGATTTCGGAAATATTCATGCAAGAAAACGTAAAGGTTTTAGGTAAGGGGCATCAGGCGCATCAGATAAAATAGTAAAGCGCCATCTATAGCATCTATATCTATAGCATCTATAAAAATAAGAGGTAATGACAAGTGATAGAGCCCGCCCCGACTCAAGAATTAGTTGTAACTGAGCCTTCTGAGCATGCTACCGCCGATCATGCCGCTATTGAGATCGAGGCATAGCGATTGAACCATCCATCTGCCGGTTCAGATAGCTTACGCTCAGAGATGCCTCAAGCAGAACCGTCTCAATCGAAGTTAGCTCAATCAGAAACGCCGCCCATTGCTTACCGAGACCAGGCTAGCAGTCCTGCGGTGGCCGCGTCGCAAGCCCAAGTTGACCGGCTGATTGAGCATATCAATGAGCAAATAGAACTCCTAGCTTTAGACAATCCCGATCCGGCTTTCCTGCGGCAAATGATTCAGAGCTTGGTCGATTCGCGGCGGGCGACGCGGCTACGGCTGATTGAATTGCTGAGTCAAATTGGCGAACCAGCGACGCCTTTTTTGATGGAAGGGTTGGCCAACCATCCTGAACCGGTTGTACGCAAAGGCTGCTGCAATACGCTGACGAATATTGGCGATTCGGCGTCTGTAGCGGGCCTGATCAATGCGCTGCTGACAGATCCAGATATTGGGGTCAAAAGCGCCGCTGCTGGAGCCTTGGCAAGAGTAGGTGCACCCGCTTTTGAGCCGCTGCGTCAGGTGCTGGCTTCAGAAACCGCTAGCGAGAGCTGTAAGGGCCATGCGGCTTGGGCAATAGCTTCTATGAGCGATGAAGTCAGTGAGCAGCTGTACCGGCATATTAGCGATCCGGCGGCAACGGTGCGAACAGCCATGATTAGCGCGATCGCTCAGCTCGTACAAAAGCAGCTGCCGCCAGCAACCGCTGCTCAAACGGGTGTAAATAGCCCTGCCCCCGAAATTCAAAGATCGCTGATCATTTTGACTGAAGCGCTGAGCGATTCGTCGGCTGAGGTGAGAATTGAAGCGATCGCTAACCTAGCTCGTCTAGCGTATCAAAAAGCCTATCAGCCGCTGATCACCTGCTTAAGAGATTATGATCCGAATGTTCGTAAAACAGCGGCACTCGCGCTCGCTAAGCTCGGCAACCGAGATGCGATTGCAGCCCTCACCCCTTTACAAAACGACGACGTAGATCCGGCTGTAAATCGGGCGGCGGCGCTGGCCATTGAGCAACTCAAATTAAAAAAACCTGTATAGCTAAAAACTGTATAGATAACCTGCAATTAAACAGCAGCAATCAAAAATATGAATGAACTGAGCGATCGCGCCAAGCAGCTAATTCCTCAAGCGCGAATTGTGAGCTTTATGGGATGGAGTATGTTAACCCATGAGGGCATCGCTCATATCCAAGCCGCCGATGATACCCGCCAATATTTAACCGATGAAGACTTAGCAGCGATCGCCTTTAAGCCCTCTACACAACCGTCCGAACCATCGTCCGAACCATCGCCCGCATCGCCCGACATCGATACTATTGCCATTGTTAAACAGCTTCGCAGCCAAGCCGCTGACATCGTAGATGAAGCTAGAGCCGACGTCTTGAAGGCATTTCCCGGCATTTTAGAACCGGGCGGAGATCTTTATCCCACCCTTCGAGGCGACGCCTGCTGGCGCGATTTCTGGCATTTTTTACGCTGCATCACCTACGGTATTGCCGGACAAAACCGCCATTACACCAGCCCACCAGGACTAGAGGCAATGAAGCAACTCTATCAAGAACTACAAGTACCGCTGCCCGCTATGGTCGTAGGGTTAAAAGGCATCAAGCAAGCCAGTTTGAAGCGGCTCCCAGCCGACACGCACCAGACATTAGCGCCTTATTTCGATCACCTCATCGACAAAATGATGCTTTTCGTAAGGGATTAAAACCGAAAGTAAGCTTTAGGCTTTGAAAAGCGAGCGAGCTTTGCCAGTGAACTGCCCGTGAGTAGTGAGCGCGAATAGTGAGCTGAGTCATTCAGCGCTTTACAATTCCTAAAATTTTACGGGGATCAATTTTCTTACTATAGGGTTTAAGCACGCTAGCGTTTAAACAGCAGCCCCACAATATGGGGCTGTTACTCTGATTGCTGTCTTGACTAGCCACTAGAACTGACAGCATTGAACAAGACGCTACCGATTCGCGCCTAGCGATCGCGCTCTAATTGAGATTTCCGATCTTCTACCCTGCTTTTCCATGACGACACCAATTAATGATTCGACTGATACACAGACCAATAGAGCGACCGACGTGTCACAGCTCACCCGCTGGATGGCCGCTGACTTTAGCAATCAGCCTCAAGCTATCGAAAATCCGCCTTTTTTCGCCCATATTCAGGTCTGTATGCGACCTTTACCCAAAGGCTTTCAGTCGGGTATTAGCCTATTTTTAGAGCAGGCTTATCGCTATCAGCTCGATCAGCCTTACCGGGTGCGGGTACTGCACTTTATTCAGCGCGAAAACGATGTCCTGCTAGAGAATTACCGAGTTAAAGAAGAAGAGCGGTTTTATGGGGCGGGGCGCGACCCGGCCAAACTCCTCACCCTCACCCCCGACGATCTAGAAACCATGACCGGCTGCGACATTCACGTCCAGTGGACTGGCAATAGCTTTCGTGGCAAAGTCGAACCCGGCAAAAAATGCACCGTCATCCGCAACGGCCAAACCACCTACCTTGACAACGAATTTATCATCACCGCCAATCACATGACTAGCTACGACCGGGGCCGCGACCCTGACACCGATCAGCTGCTGTGGGGCTCCGTCGCCGGCCCGTTTGAATTCGATAAAATAGCAGATTTTTCAAATGAGATAGAGGGTTGAGTATTTCGCACTACCCACCCAGAAAAGAGATAACTTCTCCTTCACAAGCCACGTAAGCGCAGGTGTTCTCAACGAGACTCACCTCATAGCCACCCGTAAATTCGCCAAAAGAAGGCAGTGTGAGTCGGCGGTGATGCCTTTCTACAAAAAAACAGGGTAGCCGCAGGCTATCAGTCCGCGACTTTAGCCGCACTACCGGATGAATATGCCCGCAAATATTCAGCGCTGCATCGTGCTGCCCTTCGGGCTCGTGACTGAGCAAAAAAGGGCCCAAAGCCACAGCATCAAGTTGATAAGTCATCGGCAATGGTGGCAGTGAATCGATTAACCTACGATCATGATTGCCAATAATTAAAGAAACGTTTGTACAGATTTCTTTTAAAAAAGTATCCCAGCTCGTCAACACTTCAGGTACGAGAGACTGCCGAGAATGAAATAAATCGCCCAGAATAAACAGTGTTTTAGCCTGAGTTTGCGCCAGCAGCCCCCGCAGTCTGTCTAAATTCTCCTGATTGATTTGACTAGCAATGGGAATGCCCATCGACTGAAAAGTTTCAGCTTTTCCCAAATGCACATCTGAAACCAACAGCGCTTCTGCTTCTGGTAAATACAGTGCTTTGTCGTCTAGCAACTGTAGCCGATGGTCAAATAAACAAATTTCATTGGCCAGCAAATCACTCACGCCGTCAACGTCCGCCGCAACAGATTGCCGTGGCTAAATACCGAACTCATCAGCCCCCACCGCACTGGGTTAGAGGTACGGCCAAAGAGCATCAGCATAGCCTGTACGATTTCTGGCAGAGTAGACGTATCAGCCAAAAAGCCCGCCCACTGGGACTGATCGAGTTCAAAGAAGGTCGTAAAAAATTGCTGCAAATCTTTTGTTTTAAACGCCATTAGATTCTCTAATCCAAAGGTGTAGAGATAGTGTTTGCGCAGCCTGTCGTCGGGCCAAAGCGTTTTCCAAGCAGCCTGGGCAGCTTGATGGGGGGAAGTATGAGCGTTTTCCAAAGATTGGGCGATCGCGCTAGCCAAATCCGGCCCCCGACGCAGCAAAGAGCCCACCATGTAGCCCGTTGCCGGATGCACCATACTCGCCGATCCACCAAAGCCCACCACTGCCTGATCGAGATCCGGCAGCGGCAGATTCATCGGAAACAAGCATTTTTCCGCATGATGCACTTCTACTACCTTGATTCCTTGATGCGCCAATCGCTGATGCAGCCGCCGCTCTAGCGTATCAAACCGAATCGCAGGCGCATGGGCCAGCGAAGTCTCCTCAACAAAATAAACATCATCACCCAAATCCATTGCATACAAAAACGTTGGCGGCAAAAGCCGCTCTGGGACAGGCAAATAATCGTCTCGATAATCCATCAGCACCATTTGCCCCAGCGCAATCGGCGGCTGAGAAAATCGCCCGACAATGCCATAAGCCGCCTGATAGGCAATTGGCTTAACCGCCTTAGGCCGCTGAATTAGAGCCGGACGGTGGCCGCTAGTATCAATGACTAAACGGGCGCTGTGAACTTTCCCGGTTTCATCCGTCACTTCCGAGCGCTTAGAAGAATGCACAACCTTAATCGCCTTGCCGGTATGCCAAGTAATATCATGCTGCTGGCTTTGACTCAGCCAATGGCTTTGTAGCTTAGCTTTATCAAACAAGCCATAGTCCCGGTTCAGCGCGATCGGCATCGCCCCCATATGCGCCACCGTATTTTGCCAGCGGTGCGCTAAAAAGTCGCTCAGTCCTAGGCTTTCTACCTCATCAGCCCAAATGCCATAAGTATTAGGCCAAGGGGTTTGCGGATCATTGGCGCTTAGCCCGTCTACGCTCAGCCCGCGCTGACCCAAAGCTGCCGCCATCGACAGACCTGCTGGCCCTGAGCCGATTATCAATACGTCCGCCATGTCAGTCACGCCCGCCAATATTTGCTAATGTTCGCTAGCTAAAAAAAGCTACTTAGGTTTGGTAAGCAGCTTTTTTAGTTTACTGGATTAGCCTACTGAATCCCTTGATTAGCCGATTGATTAAGCAGTTGTTTAGACAGTTGCTTGGACAGTGAACCGGCAATTGACCGATTGATAGAGCATCCGTATTTTGCTTCAATCGAAAGGCCGTTTCTTTCGCAAAAGGCTTCGGTGCCTTGCTTGGAAACTACAGGCTCGTAAAAGGTTTTTTAAGGCCCAAATCCTGGCTTGCCAAATTTTTCGAGGCTAGTTTCTTTAAAACGCTGCTAACTATTTCATCCGTCACTTGGTCAGTCACGAAAGCTTCGCCAATTGACTTTGGCAACACAAAACGCACTTTGCCTGATTGCACCTTTTTGTCGCTTTTGAGTGCAGTTAAAATATCGTCAATTCTAATGCCTGCGGGCAGCGTGCTCGGTAGCTGAGCTTTTTCGAGCAGTTGCTGCTGCCGTTGGGTTGCAGTGGCGTCCCATTGGATAGGCGGTTGAGAAGCTGACTGAGCGGTTGGTTGAGCCACTGGTTGAGCGATCGCTTCAGCCAGCTTAGCCGCCGCGACCATACCAATCGCTACAGCTTCACCATGATTAATTTGGCTGTAGCCCGTCAGGCTTTCTACCGCATGGCCCACGGTATGTCCGTAGTTGAGAATGGCGCGAATGCCCGATTCTTGTACATCTTGACTGACGACATCAGCCTTGGCTTGACAGGAGTGCACTAGCATCGCCTGTAAAAGCTGATCGCTAACGTGAGCAAAGTCATCTAAGCGATCAGCGGCTTCGAGGGTTTCAAATAGCGGCAGATCCCAAATGACGCCGTACTTGATAACTTCGGAAACGCCTGCTCGAAACTCCCTGACGGGAAGCGTTTCAAGCACCTGCGGATCAATCAGCACCAGACGAGGCTGATGAAATGCACCAATCAGATTTTTGCCCTTAGGATGATTCACCCCGGTTTTGCCGCCCATAGAGGCATCGACCATCGCCAGCAAGGAAGTCGGCACCTGCACTACCGCAATGCCCCGTAGCCAGGTCGCCGCCGCAAAGCCAGTCATATCGCCAATCACACCGCCGCCTAAGGCCACCATCGCTGAGCTGCGCTCTAGGCGGTTTTCGTAGGCAACATCATGAATTTTTTCAATTGAAGTTAGGTTTTTGTAAGGCTCACCTGCTGGCAAAATGCAGTGGCAAACCTCGTAGCCTGCTTCACTCAAAGAGGCAATAGCCCGCTCTCCATAAAGCTCAAACACCACCGGATTCGAGACGACTAACACCTTTTGATTGGGTTTAACCAAAGGGCTATTGCCAGCCGAAAGCCAAGCGCCTAAATAATCTAGTCCGCCTGGAGCAATGCGGACATCATAGGGGGCCTGAGGAATGTTGACGCGAATCGTAGCTTTCATAAGAATTAAAAGCAGGGTAAGGGTTTGTGCTTCAATAGAGAAGGATTTAGAACCTAAGTTTAGGAGATAACTATGGGCGGCGCAGTAATTTATGTGGTTTGGCTAGTAGCTTTATTCGGAGTCTCGATGGGCCTTTATTTTGGACTCAGAGCCGCGAAGGTCATCTAAGGAAAGCTTTATCCAGAGAAGCTCATTTAGAGAGGCTCATTCAAGTTTGACTGCTTTGCTGTGGCTTATCACATAAAGGCTAGCTAAAAGCCCCCAAGTTAGGATATTTAGCCTTGCGTCAAAGAGCACCACATCAAATAGGCCAAACAATAAGCAGCTTGTAAACGCTAATAGATAGCCAAGTAAAATCGCTTGGCTATCTATTGGTAATCCCCCTGCTACAAAAGCTTTGATGGCTCCGTAGTAGATCGAGCCAATCACGATACAAAAACCCAGCATGATGGGAATACCGGTTTCTGAGGCTAAAAACAGCCAAACATTGTGAGCGTGAGCAATGCTGCTGTAGCCCGGAATGCTGTCTGGAATATAGAGCGATCGCAGTCCTGCAAATCCCCAGCCCAGCCCAGGCCGCTGCTGAATCATGGCGATGGCTAACTGCCAGACACCGATGCGTGGATCTTCGGTCAGTAAGGCCAGTGAGAGCGATCGCCCCCCAATCCCTAAGCTCACGACAGCCGCTATAATCGCGCCAAGGCCGACTAAGCCTGACAGCATTACCCAGTAGTGCCGACGTGCGCAGTACAGGGCGATCGCCACCAGCACCCCAGCAATTAGCAGCCCATTACGAGAGCCTGTACAAAAAATCGCCGCCAGAGCCAGGGCCACGGCGATTGTTTCGATGAATCGATGCGATCGCATCTTTTGCTTCAGAAATCTCTCAACCGACTGCTGTGCTAAGCCCTTAAGAATTAGTCCTAGTCCTAAACCTAAGACAATCACTAAATAAGCGCTCAGCGCATTCGGATGGCCAAAAACGCTGCGCGCCCTATGCCCAAAGTCAGGTTCATAAATTCGGGTGAGCAGCCAGTCGGGTAAGGGCGCAGCTCGAATGCGAGGGGCTATTGCCTCGAACTTGAAGATAAATTCAGCGATCGCCCATACCGTCATTGGCATTGAAGCAATTAACAGCCACCGAGCCAGCGTCTCCAACTGCGCGAAAGGACGTAATGCCAGCGCAGGCACCGTCGCCAACACGCCAAACAACAAGAAAAAAGGCAAAAAATTAGTGAGCTGCAAAAAAGCCTCACTCCGATTTAGCCCAAAGCTAGCGCTGAGCACCAATCCCGCGCTTAGCCAGCCAAATCCCCGCTGCGCGCACAGTTGGCCAATGCGATCGACTCGCTGCACCAGCGCTGCGACATACAAGCTAGTTATTAAAGCCAATCCCGCATAGCTTGTATAGGGCAAAGCCATCAGCCCAATTAGCCAAAGCTGCTCCTGGCGAGGCACATAACGGTGTGCGATCGCCCACAATTCTCCCTGACCCAACTCACTCACCCCACGCTTTAAGCCTGCCATTGAACCCGCCAATAGATTAATCCTTTGACGCTAAAGCAGATATTACCGTCAGTAAGCCCCATCTCCTATCAAAACGACTTTAATGGTTCTAATTAAAATATAGACATCCAGCCACACCGACCAGTTCCTGACATAGTAAGCATCAAAATTCACCCGTTCTTCATAGCTCACATGATTGCGACCCGACACCTGCCATAGCCCCGTTATTCCCGGCAGCACCTGCAAATACAGCCCAAACTTATCAGCGTAGTGCCATACTTCCTCACGCACAATTGGCCTAGGCCCGACCATACTCATCTCGCCGCGCAGCACATTCCAGAGCTGCGGTAATTCATCTAGACTCGTCTTGCGCAAAAAGCGCCCAATCCAAGTAATTCTGGGATCATTTTTGAGCTTGTGGTCTTTTTCCCAACAACACCGTAGTTCAGGATGCTGAGACAAATACGCCGCCAATACGCTGTCGGCATTAACCACCATTGAGCGAAACTTCCACACCCTAAACATCTTTCCATTACGCCCAATCCGCGCCTGACTGTAAAAAATTGGCCCATCCCAAACCAACAGCACGCTAATCAAGACAATCAACGGCAAAGACAATAGCCCAATCAAAATCACTAGCCCCTTATCCAAAATTGCTTTGAGCAGCCGAGGCCCCGGTAACAGCAACTGCTGGCGAACTTCTAAACCCAGCACCCCCCCTAAATCTTTAGCATCTACCCACAGGCTAGCCATCCCAAACAAATCAGGAATAATCATCACATGAGGGAACGCTTGACCATAGCGTTCCAGCGTCTGTGACAGGCGGTAATGGGCCACCCCCGGCATCGCTACAATGACATACGGAATGTTAAACTCCCGCGCCAGTGCTGGCCCCATTGACAAAGCACCCACGACCGGGACACCCGCAATGGCGCTGCGTTTATTGGGATCGTCGTCGAGCAAAGCCACTGGCTTTAGCCCCAAGCTAGGCTGATGCTGGAGAGTGCGAACCACCATTTCGCCGGTTTTACCGGCCCCCATAATCAGCACCGGATAGCCCCACCAAGGCCGCCGCGCGCACAGCGCCCGTAGGCTATAGCGCCCTAATAAGACAAACGCCAGCGAGAGCAGCCAAGCCATCAAAAAAGCCGCCCTCGAATAGATCGCCACCTCGCGAAACAAAAAAATCGAAGACCCTAGAAGTAAATAGAGCAGTGTGGTAGTCAGCGTCAAATGGCGCAGTTCCTCTACCGGGCTCATCGCTGTCGCTGGATATAAATTAGCCAAACCGTAAGCCAGCACAAATACCAAAGCTATTGGCCACAGCCGCCAGTACAGAGATGGATGAAAGCTACCGTCGAACAACAGCCGCAGCCAAACGCTGACAGTGCCTGCCAATATCAAACACAAAAAATCGCTACTCACTAGCGCAGCCAGCATCAGCCAAGGGCGAGTGGATACTTGAGAAATTGCCCGCTTAAGGCTAGGAGAAAGCGCACTGGTTAGCGCTGAAGATGGATGAATGGTCACAGCAGCCTATCTTAATTTCTGTCAGTAAATTCCAATGCCGATTGCTAGTCGGTTGGCAAGCGCTTGCTCTGGCCAATATCTGGGCCAGTATCGGGGCCAATATCTGGGCCAGTATCGGGTTCTTTGGAAGATAGCTTTCGCTGAAACTGTACCCAAGCATTTTCGACGTAGCGTTTGAACTGTGATTGAAACCGTACAATCGAAAACTTTTCAGCTTGCACCCGCAACTGACTCGCTTCAAATTGATCCACACTCGCCTCTAGCTGTTTGACCGACTGTACCAGACTATCAACTGTCTGATGCTCAAAAAGCAAACCCGTGCGCTGATGTATTACGGTTTCGCTCTGACCGCCTTTAGCGTAGGCAATCACGGGTGCACCTGCGGCTTGAGCTTCGACAGAGGTAATGCCAAAGTCTTCTTCTGGGGGGAAAATAAAGCCTCGGCAACGCTGCATATGGTCGGTCACGACGCTATCGGGCTGCTGACCCAAAAAGCAAATATTGGGCTTGGCTGTTTTCATTAAGGTTTTGCGGCTGTTGCCGTCACCGATAACCACCAGGGGTAGACCCAGTTCGTTAAAGGCCGCGATCGCTAAGTCCACCCGTTTATACGGCACAAACCGCGACACGACTAAATAAAAATCTGAGCGTAGGCTATCGGCTCGAAACCGCTCGGTATCAACTGGCGGGTAAATAACATCCGCTGGTTGGCGATAGGTTTTTTCAATGCGACGCGCTACATAGTGAGAATTTGCTACATACAGATCCACCCGATGCGCACTGACAACATCCCACAGCCTCAGATAGTGCAAGCTCACACGAGCGATCGCACTTTTGAATCCTCGTGTTAGTCCAGCCTGCTGTAAATACTGTGTCTGAAATTCCCAAGCGTAGCGCATGGGGGTGTGTACATAGCTGATATGTAGCTGATCGGGCCGTGTCCGCACGCCTTTGGCAACCGCATGACTGCTCGAAATAATCAGATCATATCCAGCTAGATCAAACTGTTCGATGGCTAAGGGCATCAGTGGCAAGTAGTTGCGAAAGTACTGCTTAGCAAATGGCAACGTTTGAATAAATGAAGTCGTCACCGGTTTGTGCTGGATAAAGTAGCGCAGAGACTCCGGCAGAAAATCAACCAGACTGTAGAGATCTGCGTGGGGATATACCTGAAGCATTTGCTCCACGACTTTTTCAGAGCCTGCGTGAGTTGTTAGCCACTCATGCACAATGGCAATTTTTTTCATAGGCAATTTTTTTCATGGCAAGCCCGCTAGCCCAGCGGCTCAAGGGCAAAGGTGCTTTAGTCTAACAGCGATCGCACCCATGTTTTTTACCGCGTGTTTTTTTCTAACCTCGGAGCGATCGCTTCCCGGCCCGGTAGAGGTTGATCAAGGCTTTGGGCATCGATTTTTGTAAGGACTTGGACAGGGACTTAGGTGACAGGCTGCTTTTACGGCGCGATCGCGGTTGCGGCTCAAACGGCTCTAGATAAGGCGCACTGACTGACTGCATCGGCGGGGTCGGGGCATAAGCTGAGGCCATTGGCCGCCCGCTGCTGTAGTACCCGCTGCTGTAGTAATAGAGGTGTAGCGATCGCGCCATCACCTCCGCCGGACAAGCCAAAGGACTCGGATGGCCATACTGAGCCCGCTCACCTGTCGAAAAGATCACCGTTTTATTAAAGCTAGGGGAAATCATCGCCCGCTGATTCAAATCGCCACCATCCCACAGCTCTAGCGCCCCGCCCCACTGCTCATCCCAATCAGGATTCAAATACACCAGCAGCCCTAGCCGTCGGTTGAGCTTGAGCTGAGGATGCCAATCAGCGCTAGCAGGCATGGCCAGGGTACTGCCGCTAGCGAGAACATGAGCGCCGCTACCCTCAAAATACGGATCGGGAATTAAACCCTCGATGCCGCTTAACGTCTCTAAAAATTGGCAAAACCGAGCTGAACAGAGATCCAGCAGCAAGCGCCGAGCTGTCGGCCCAATCGCATGGGGATCGGTGCTGGGCTGCGCTAGGCCAATCACATCTTGGCGAACGGCTGCGAGCAAATCATCAGCAAACAAATTGTCCAGCGTAATGTGCGGGAAAGGTGCATTGTTTAGGTAGCTAGAGCGCTGCTCTTCGGCAAAGACCATCAGCGGTTCCATCGACTGAGCCGACAGATCCAGAATTTTAATCGCGGGCGCTGCCGTGCACTGAATAAGCGATGAGCTGGTTAGCGAATCTGACGAATCTGACGAATCGGATGGTAGTGGCATGGCTAGTTTTTGAGCTGTCTTTTTGGCATTAGTTTGGCACTAGGTGGTGCTGGCTAAAGAGAGATAAGTCATTAGCCAGCTTTAAACAGTTTGCGTTGGATGGCTAGGAGCGATCGCACCGGAAACTCCCGAATTTGATGAATTACCAAGTTCCAAATATAGCCATACTGCGGAAACAGTCGCAGTAAAATCACCTCTGCAAAGATATAAAATCGCCCTCGCCGCCGATACTCAGGTGGATTGTCTTCTACCCGCAGTTGAGCAGGATAAGGTAGCTTATGGCCAATCACCTGATCCGGCTTATCCGGATTGTAAAACTTAGCCTGCAACGACAGCCCCAGCAGCCGATCTAAGCACCAAAACGGCAGATATTTAATAGGCCCAGCCAGCGTTAGAGCGGCCGAAATCTCTTGCAGCGTCTGTTGCACCATGGAATTAATCCACACTTTTTTATCAAAGTTTTCCGCATGAGGCCCCCAGTGATCGCGCCGCCCCCTTAGTACACAAGCTAGACCAAACCGATTGTGCATCGGTGCGATTGGCACCTCCATCATTCGATTTTCTTCCTCATATAGCCGCAGATTATTATCCGCTTGGCGGCAAATAGCAATGGAGGTCAGATCTTCTGGTAAATTGATCCAGAGCTGATGCAAAGCCTTCTCATCGCCGTAAGGATACTCTTCTTTAGCCAGCCGCATCATCCAGCTCTGAGGAAACTGCTCAAAGTAGCGCTTAGCTAAAGCCGGCACCTCAGGATTGATATATTCATCGCAGTTAAACGTCAGCACATACTGACCGTCAGCATTCATCAGCCCACTCAGACGCTGAATCAGCTCACCGCGAAAAGGACTCACTAGCTGACGCAACCGACTATCTTCACAAGGCGCAGGCCGCACCCCCGGCGGATGAACCAAAATAAACTCAACCTCGCCCTGAACCCGCAGCAGTGCTGCCAGCCAGTCAGCCGAAAACCCTTCTCGCATAGGCACGACAATAGACAGAAAGGGCTGAGTCATCAAATCAACATCCCAAATCAAGATTTCTTAAAACTGTAATCTAGATTTCCCACAGCACAGCAAACCCATAAACTAAATTTGAAGTAAGTGACTTGAATTCAGTGATTTGAATCCAGTGACTTGAATCCAGTGACTTGAGTCTAATGGCCGAACCGGGAACTTATGTTTAGCCCAGCCCCCATACAGCTATCAGATTATCGCCTCCTAGGCTTGGTCGGGCAGGGCCAATTTGCCCAAGTTTACAGCGCTGTCCACCGCCGCACCGGAAAAATCGTCGCGATTAAAAAAATTCGCCACACCGCCACTCAAGCCAACCAAGAAGCCCTCATTCTTGCTCAGATCAGCCCTCCTAATCCCACTCATCTCAATCTCGTCAGCGCCCAAGCCATCTTTCACACCTCCACCGGCTACCAATTTATTCTGGACTACTGCGAAAGCGGCACGTTGCGATCGCACCTCAACGCCACGCTTACCGCTCCGCTGCCGTTGTCCGAAACCAAATCCCTGGTTACAGATATCCTCCACGGCCTCAGCCATCTCCACCACCAGGGCATCACCCACAACGACCTCAAACCCGAAAATATCCTTCTTACCCTCACGCCTTCATCTTCTTATTTCCCCATTTCCCCCTCATCCCCTCTCTGCACCTCCCCACCTCTCACTGCCAAAATCACCGACTTCGGCCACGCCCGACTCATTCCCTCTCACCCTCACCCCCTCTCCGAGATTGGCTCCCCCACCTACGCCGCTCCCGAACGCTTCAGCGGCCACTCCTCCACTGCTAGCGATCTCTACGCCGTAGGCATCATCCTCTACGAAATGCTGTTAGGTGATCGCCCCTTCTCTGGCGATCCCGATACTCTTCGCCAAGCCCATCAAACCCAGCCTGTTCCGCTTCCTGAAGAGCTCACACCTACGGCCCGTCACCTTCTAACGACCGCCCTTCACAAACAACCTCACCAGCGATTTACCAACGCTGAAACCATGCTCACAGCCCTTCAGCGGCTAGATGCTGTTATTCATAGAATCAGCCCTATCCAGTTAAAAGCTGTTCCGACTATTGCATTAGAACAAACTCTCGTACCGCTGCCGCCAGCAGATATCGCCGAGCCAATTGAACAGCTAATTTCCATTCCACAAGGCTGTTGCCTCGCCACAGAAAAGTCGCTTCACATCCTCACAGACCCACACCAGATTCTCTCTTTAGCTCATTTCAAGCGATCCTCTTGGATATCTGTTGCACCCAGCGGACAGTGGTTTATTACCTTGCCTAGGCAATACTCAAGCGCTGAGGACTCGTTATATCGATTGGTAAACATACTGGCCATTGACAATCGACATTTACTCCGGATTCAAACCTCGACTCGATCACCTAAAACTTATTTAGAATGTTTTACCCGTAAAGGTCGTTTCATCGGAATGATTTCTCTCAATTTAGTGATTACCCAAATAACGCTGACAGCTACTCCGTATCAGCTCCTAGCGCTGAGTCACTTTCCCAGTACAAAAATCAACACAAAAATATGCGACAGCAGAGTTGCCGACACAGCTGTTTTGATTCAGATCAAGCCTTTCCAGATTCAACATCTGCGTCTTCCCATAGCCCCAACTCAAGTCAGCGCCCTACCTTGGGGCTATGCCATTGCAGATGAGAAACAGATTTTGCTATTAGATAGAGAAGCTTCTCCCATTGCCTGCTTGCAAGGATTACCGCTGGCAAAAGGGTTTCCAGAGAAATTGACAGAGAGATTAACAGAGAACCCGGCAGAGGAGCTAAAAGCTGCAACCCCCTCCCGGCAAAGATGGCAAGTCGCCGCTTTAAGCACAGCCCGACAGCACCCAGCAACTCTCGTTCTAGCCCCAACAATCGCTGCCAATCGGCAATCTGAGCTGTTGATGCTCGATCTCAAAACGCTCGATCTCGACCTTATCTTTTAATCAGCAACTTTAACCTTTTAAGCCACAACTTCAAGGGATGTACTCCACGCGCACATTGAAGTTGCTGTCTTCCAACAATTGCTTACGCGCTTGAGCTTCATCTTCAGTCGGAAATGCCCCTACCTGCATTACCATCTGCCCGTCAAAGTTGGTACGAAACGCATCCGGCACTACAGCTCTCACTTCATCTTGGACAAATGGGTCGGAGGTTTCGACAAAGACACGATAGTAAAGCCCTAACGCTTGAGCTCTAGACGGAAAAGATCGCCCGCCGCCCCCAATAGAATTAGAGGACGCTAAAAAAGCCGTATTAGATTCACCATTACCAAGCGGAATACTGGCATTAGGCACCGCTAAGCGGTTAACGTTCACCGGAATGCTGGTAATTGGTAGCTGCGAGGGCGTTAATGGCGGAGCCGATGGCAGATCGCTAGGCACACTATTGTTAGGATCTTGATCGTCTGTCAAAAGGCGCGGGCCGGGAATATCTCTGGCAATTAACTGAGATGAAGCCGGAAGGGCGGTTGGCATCATTCCAGATCGTAGCGCCTGAAGGGCTGCTCCCGGTGCTCCATCAGGAATTTGATTTGATTCGGCCACAGCATCGGCTTCTACATTTACGTCTATACTTACTTCTACATTAGGCTCTGAAGCGAGTCGTTGCGGGGATGAAACAGGCGGCAGCTCAGCAATCTCTTCAGAGACGGACTGAGGTGCCGGCAAACTAGGCAACGACGTTGAAGCGAGTTGGTTGACTGGCAAACTCACCAGAGTCGAACTGATTGAAGGGCGAATTGACGCTCTAGACGAATTAAAGGCCACTAGCTGTGGTGTAGAGGGAGCGATCGCAGCCACTTCAGCATCCGGTATAACAGCTGGAGCTGAGGTATTTTGAGGGCTAGCTGCCATTACTTCTACCACGTCATTGCGACGGTTGCCCGTCACTTGGTTGTCTCTAAAGACCGGTAAAGCACTGCCTATAAGCACTAATCCCGCCTCATTATTCGTCATCCGGTTACCAATAATTTCAGGCGTAGCCCCATCCATGACGCGCATCGCATCGCCCGTGCCATCAAAAATATTGCTCTGAATGCTAGCGCTAGAAACACCAAAGACAATGACACCCGCCACTTGGTTGCCTGAAAAGTAGCTGCCCTGCACGCGAGGCGACCCGTTTGCCACATAAAGGCCCGCTTGACGGCTACCGACAAAGGCTGTTTCCAAAATAGTCGGACTTGCAGACTCAACCCAGACGCCATAGCCATCGGGGTTAGAAATCGCGATTTGAGCTATCCCAGCGCGATCAGCGGCCAGGATAGCGGCATTTTGCTGCGATCGCGTCGAACTCTCAAAATTGCCGCCACCCTCAATAATCGCGGTGCGATCACGCGATCCCGGCGTCCCCTGAATGGTCACGCCAGACTTAAGCTGCAAAGGAAAAACCTCGCCCGTTGCTTGGGTATAGCGCCCCGGTGCTAGGACAATGACGGTATTAGGAGAGGCCAGTTCTAAGGCTCTAGTAACCGTTCGCAACGGCTGACCTTCAATGCCTTGCGCGCCATCGCTACCGGCTGCTACATCCACAAAAATGGTCTGATAGCCTGCTGCTGAGCGATCAATCAATCCCGCAGCCACAGTCTGAGGAGCCGACTGAGCAACAAAGGTCTGGCTTTGGCTCTGGCTGATTTGCCCACGGATCGGTTGAGATGTCAGAGCCCGCGTTGGAATCGCGCTCAACAGCAGCGTTCCTGCTGTCAGCGTGGCCATTGCTGTAGCCTTTAGCCCAGTCGCTGCTAGCGCTGACTTGTGTAACATTTGTTTACCCAGCATATCTTCACCTGATCCGCATCCAATCAACATAGAGATGTAGCCTCGACCCGATTAAAACCTAACTAATTCAATGAATTCAGGAAACTTAGTGCAATGCCATTCCTTGAAGTATTCGACTTCACGTCGGCTGTTGTCAAGTATTTTCACGCTGTATTGACAGCTGTCATCAATAGGGGTAAACACGGAGTTTTTAAGTAACTTTTTGACCAGCGCTAGCCAGTTGCTCAGCGAGATCGTTACCTCGAAAGCAATATAGGATAGCTATAGATCTCGAGTGCTGTAGTAGCTCTCTAAAACAGATCTCTACAACACATCCTTGTGTAGCTAAATCCCCAGTGCTTGAGTGATGACCTCACACCCTTTCCTTCCATCAAACTTTTTACATACAAAGTCTTCCCCACCCGGATCTCAAAACGCTATCAGTGAGTCATCGAATCTGTCAGCTCACCCGCTTTCAGAAATTTCTACTCAGTCTCACAGTACTCAGTCTCATCATATGAAGGCCCACAATATAGAGACCCAAACCGTCATAGAGACCCAAAACGTAGACGCCCATGGCCTAAAAGGTAGTATCTCCGAAGATCGCGCCCTTTTCCGTATCTTAGATGCCAACTTGGACAGAGCTCGTGAAGGCATGCGCATCCTCGAAGAATGGTGCCGCTTTGGGCTTAATGACACAACCTTAATGGCCGAATTCAAAAGCCTACGCCAGTCTGTTGCTCACTGGCACAGCCCAGAAATCCGACTAGCGCGCGATACACCCGGTGATTTAGGCACCGCTTTGACACATCCACAAGAAGCCACTCGCAGCAGCCTGCTTGAAATTCTCCAAGTTAACTTTGCCCGCAGTCAAGAGGCACTGCGCGTGCTAGAAGAATACGGCAAGCTCTACAGCTTAGAAATGGCTGCTGCCTGTAAGCAAATGCGCTATCAGCTATACAGCCTTGATAGCCAAATAGTGAATCCGCTAATGACCGAGGCTTTTATGACCCCTAATGCTGCTTCCATCTCTCTGCGCTCCCAGCTGATGCAGTCGCGCACTTATTTAGTGACCTCACCAGTGCCCGATTTGCTAGGCGTGGTAGAAGCCGCCCTGCAAGGCGGTATTGCAATTGTTCAGTACCGTGAAAAATCAGCCGATGATGTTCAGCGCCTACATCTTGCTCAACAGCTAAGAGCGCTGTGCCATCAGTACGGGGCCCTTTTTATTGTGAATGACCGAGCTGATATCGCCCTCGCCGCTGAGGCCGATGGCGTACACTTAGGCCAGCATGATTTATCCATAGAAATCGCGCGAAAAATCTTAGGGCCTGACAAAATTGTGGGTCGCTCTACGACAAATCCTGAAGAGCTACAGCGGGCTTTAGCAGAAGGTGCAGACTACATTGGCGTTGGCCCGGTGCATGAAACGCCGACTAAGCCAGGAAAGGCCGCTGCTGGCAATGACTACGTGCGCTACGCGGCCCAACATGCCACCATGCCTTGGTTTGTGATTGGGGGCCTCAATGCGGACAATTTGGCTCCGACCTTAGCTGCCGGGGCCACTCGCGTCGCGGTAGTTCGAGCGCTGATGGCGGCTGACGATCCGGCAGCGATCGCGCGATCGCTCGTCCAGCAAACCCAGCAGGTAGCTACCCAGTGAATAACGCCACCGATAACGCCACCAATCTGATTCATTTACAGGTCAATGGAGAGGCTAAGACCTGCCTGTCAGGTACTCCCCTACCTGATTTTCTTGAACAAATCTCGCTCAATCCCAAGCTGATTGCCGTTGAATACAATGGCGAAATTTTGACCAGTAGCCTGTGGCCGATGACGGAATTGAGTGAAGGCGATCGCCTCGAAATCGTCACCATCGTCGGCGGCGGCTAAAGCGCTGAGTAAAATTGCCTGAAGTACGGTAATCCCATCCTTGAGATAGAGCCCCCAACCGCTGCTGCTACACAGAAAGACGCTAAAGTATAAGCAGTTAAATCAAGAATTTAGACGTGGTTGAAAGCATGAAAACTATCTGGGCTGGCGTTTCTAACAAACTCAAGCTCAATGCATTATTCAAATCCTGCTTGGTCTTCGGACTGGCTTTTCTGCTGATCTTTGCTCAAGCAGACGGCGCATTAGCAGCCCGCGCGGGCGGACGTATCGGTGGCGGCAGCTTCCGAGCACCTTCGGCTCCAATGCGCCCAGGCCCATCCGGCTATGGAGGTGGAGGCGGTTACGGTGGCGGTTACGGCGGTGGGTACTACCCTGGCGGCGGCTTCGGTTTCCCGTTCATTCTGCCGTTCCTTGGCTTTGGGGGAGCGGGCGGTCTGTTTGGCATTTTTATTGCGATCGCGATCGCTAACTTCCTCATCCGCAGCTTCCGCAACGCAGGTGTTGGAGAAGGCGAACTAAACGGCTACAGTGCCAATCCGACCGTATCAGTAGCCCGGTTACAGGTAGGACTATTAGCGCAAGCTCGCAGCCTGCAAGCCGATCTCAATCGCCTTGCCGAGACTGCCGATACCGGCACTTCTGAAGGACTGAACAAAGTCTTACAAGAAACCACGCTATCGCTGCTGCGCCATCCCGAATACTGGGCTTATGCCGACATCGAATCGGACAAGACCCGCTTAGCTGCCGCCGAACAAGCCTTTAATCAGCTCGCCATTGCTGAGCGCAGCAAATTTACCCGCGAAAGCCTTTCTAACGTCAACGCTCAGCTATCTTCATCTAGCGCCGCCGCCAAGGCATTGAACAGCAGTGGTGATCTAGCAACCTCAACAATGGGTGACGAACCTGGCGAATATATCGTTGCGACTGTATTGGTGGCGAGCCAAGGCAAACTCACCTTACCTACGGTCACCTCTGTAGACGACGTGAGAAAGGCCCTCAACACCATCGGGGCAGTTTCTAGCGAGCAGCTCATGGCCGTAGAGGTGCTTTGGACGCCCCAAGCATCCGGTGAAACGTTGACTGCTGATGAACTGATAGCAGAATATCCCAACCTCAAGATTGTCTAGAAGATCTAAACTTCATTCAGTTCTGAGTCAAGCGCTGTATGCAGCAGTCAAATTGCTAAAAGCAGCCATTTAACCTGAAGAAAAAGCGGAAGCCTACCTAAGCGCTTCCGCTTTTTTATGATCTAAATTCTCTGAATATGATTAAACTTTTCAACAAAAGTGGTTAAATGAACCCGGTTGCTGTTGCCATCGGCACTGTGACTGATAGCTAGCCAATAAACCATATAAATTACATATCTAGAGACAGTAAATGCTGGGATTGCTTACTCGTGTGCTGCTGTGGGCCTCTATGGGGGTTTTGCTTTGGTACTTACTCGCTCGAATTATTCCTTCACCCTATTTGACTTGGCTAGGGGGCGCTATTTCGCTCTTTTTGCTAGCGGCTTCTTTCATCGATCCCAACGATGGCACTATTCGCATTATTTGGAACATTTTGTCTTTTCCCTTGAGCCCCCTAGGGGCAACTATCATTCTCCTAGCGTCTGCGTTGAGTGAAGGCATTGGCAAATCGAGAGGGCAACTAGTGGCTATTGCCCTCTCGATTTTGCTACTTACCAGCATCCCCCTCTTTGCTCAGTGGATAGTCGGCAATGCCGAGCGCTCAGTCATAAGCGCCTTTGCCAACCGCTCCGAACTCTGTGAAGATGTCTGCCGCGTTGATCAAATTCGGGGCGGAGATCTAGGTGAAGCTGCTGCCATTGTCGTGCTAGGCGAAAGCAGCGACATTGATAGAGCTATTAGCCTAGCAAATGAAAACTCTGGGGAAGTTTTTATTAATACAACTCTATCTCCTAGTCTCATCTATGCGGCAAATCTCTATGACCAAGCAGTTAGGACAGGAAGGGCTAATCCCATCGTTATTGTTACAGCAGGGACGGGTCAGTCTGACTCTCCTCAGCAAAGAGTCATTCGTGACATTCTGGTAAATAACGGCGTGCCTTCTGACAATATTCAGATTGAATCCACCGGCCTCAATGTCCGCAGAGCAGGTGAAGCAGTCGAAAACCTTTTGGAAGAGCGGCAAATTATTGCCTCTCGCGCCACTCGTCAGTCGGAAGGCAGCAATGATGATCGCAGAGTCGTGCTTGTCGCCCCGGCTATTTTCATCTCAAGGGCAGCCCTCAGTTTTGAAAAAATGAATCTTCAGGTGATTGCAAAACCCACAGATTTCTACACTGCTCGGTTTTCAACCGGCAACAGTCTGTTAGCGCGGCTTCCCGAACTGCTCCCTAGTGTCGATGCCCTTCAGCTCACAACTAAGTACTGGAACGAACTCCTGACCTCCTTTTACTATCTGTTAAGAGGATGGCTGCCAAACTTCAGCTTTGGCTGGGATCGTAGCATTGAGATTTAAGGCGTTATCCTAATAGAAAATCAGTATCTTGGGTAACACTCTTTCTTCATGGCCAAATTCTCTAGGGCTAGCCCTGCTCAACACCCGCCCTCTAAGCTTGCCCGCCTCGCCGCTTATCTAAGGCCGCATTGGCGACAGGTGGGCTTAGGTCTACTCGCGCTGCTCGTTGTCAATGCGATTGGGGTCACCATTCCACTTACGATTGGCAAAATTGTCGATCAGCTCACAGTCACTTTTTCACTCACGAAGATACTGCGCTCGGTCATCGGCGTGCTCTTTCTCGCTAGCGTGATGTGGATAATTCGGATGGCTTCACGAATTTTTCTATTCGGTGCCGGCAGGCAAGTTGAGTTTGATCTGAAGCAGCGGATTTTTGAGCATTTACTTACCCTTGAGCCTGCCTACTTTGCGCGTAATACTATCGGCGATTTAATTAATCGAGCCACTAGCGATGTCGATAACATTCGACGGCTGCTCGGGTTTGCCGTGCTTAGTATGGCTAATACGTTCTTCGCTTACGTGATGATTGTTCCGGCGATGGTCAATCTAAACGCTAGTGTGGCCTTCTTTTCGTTGGCGGTCTACCCGTTCATGTTTGCAGTGGTGGCTATTTTTGGCGATCGCCTCCGCGCCCAGCAGCTCGATGTCCAAGAAAAAATCTCCCATCTTAGCGATCTCATTCAAGAAGACATGGGCGGCATTTCTCTGGTCAAAATCTACGCTCAAGAGGAAAACGAACGCCAAGCCTTCAAAGATCGCAACCAAACCCTATTACGGGCAAATTTAGCCTTAGCAAAAACTCGAAATACGCTATTTCCGCTCTTAGGCGGCTTTGCCAGCCTTAGCCTAGTGATTGCCTTAGGCATTGGCTCTCAAGCGATCATCGCCGGACGGCTTAGCGCGGGTGATTTTGTCGCGATTATTCTATTTATTCAACAGCTTGTCTTTCCCACCGCGCTGCTAGGCTTCACTATTACCGCCTATCAGCGCGGTGAAGTTAGCCTAGATCGCATCGAAGCTATTTTCGATGCCAAGCCTCAAATCAGCAGCGTTTCTGAAGCGATCGCCCTCCCCCACCCCGTCGGCCATCTGCAAGCGCGCAATCTCACATTTACCTATCCCGGTGCAACTCGCCCCGCCTTAGATGGCATCAGCTTTACCATTGAACCCGGTCAAACCGTCGCCGTTGTCGGCCCCATTGGCTCCGGCAAATCCACCTTGGCAATGGCCCTGCCTCGCTTACTCGAAATTGCACCCGATCAGCTCTTTATCGATGGTTACGACATCACTCAAATTGGGCTCAGTGATTTGAGAGCAGCGATCGCCTTCGTCCCTCAAGACAGCTTTCTATTCAGCACCACCATCAAAAACAACGTCCGCTACGGCCACCCCGCCGCTGAACTAATAGACGTAGAGCACGCCGCCAAAGAGGCCCAGCTCTACAGCGAAATTCTCAACTTTCCCCATCAATTTAAAACCCTCGTTGGTGAACGCGGCATTACCCTCTCCGGCGGTCAGCGCCAGCGCTCAGCGCTTTCGCGGGCTCTGCTCATCGATGCCCCCATCTTGGTATTAGACGACGCCCTTTCCAGCGTTGACAATCAAACCGCAACGCAAATTCTAGACAATTTATCCAGCGAAACGCAGCGAAAAACCGTGATTTTTGTCTCTCACCAGATGTCAGCAGCAGCGGCGTGCGATCGCGTCCTCGTCATGGACAAGGGTCACATCGCCCAATTCGGCACCCACAGCGAACTCGTCAGCCAACCCGGCCTTTACCAGAATCTTTGGAACCAGCACAAGCTCAAAGAAGTGCTTCAGTAACGTCCATATCTCAGGCGTCTAGAGTATATGGACGAGCCTCTTCTGCGCTCTCTATAAACGCTGACAACACAAAACAGGTAAATCAATTTAATTTAAACATAGAAAGAATAATGATAGTTGCTGATATGTGGCAACTGAAGTCAGTTAGTGATACCAAACAGGTTGAGGAGCTATGCGGCAAGAGTTTTCGGATCGATTAAGAATTCTTCTCAAGGACAAGTTCGCTGGCTCGTGGAAAGATGGCTGGGTTTATGGCAGGTTAAAGCAAGAACTCAAATTACAACCTGACGAGTTAGATACGTTAGCTATTGCTTTGGGATTTAAGTATGGATGGAATCATGCCGTAAAAGACATCCTGGAGAATCAATGGCAAGAAGATGAAGTCAGGTGGATGCAACAAGAATTAGAGAAGGTTCAAAAACAAGCATCTCTGAATCGACAAAAAGTCAACATATCCCAGAAAATAGCTGAACTGCTTCGAGAGCTTGAGGCTTTAGATGACAACCCAAGACGAGAGTTAACTGATATTGAGCAGGCACTCGTAGCACTAATCCTTAAAATGGAGAGTGATCTGAATTTTGTGTAAGCGCTTTTGACTTAAGCGGAAAAGCGTTCTGGGAACAGGATAGCAAAATGTGACAGAGCTGAACGCCAATTCTTGATAGGTCTGTTCCACTTCTTCGAGATGTTATTCATCGCCAG
>JBGTIK010000200.1:0-6061 GCA_041745715.1 Phormidesmis sp. | reverse complement strand
TCTACGGCATGATTGGCATGGCCTTGGCGATTGGAGCCACCGCATTTGGGGCAGGTATTAGCAACTACACTGCGCTGGTAGCGGTGATTGTTCCCGGTGTGGTGATTGGGGCGTTTTTGGCCTCGCGCGTAGAAATGACCGAGATGCCCGAACTGGTGGCGGTGCTGCATAGCTTTGTGGGGCTAGCGGCGGTGCTGGTCGGCATTGGCAATTATTTACAGCCAACATCAGGTTCCGGATTGGTGCTGACAGGCGCAGAAGAGACCATCCACATGATTGAAATCTATGTGGGCGTTTTTATCGGTGCAGTGACCTTTACTGGCTCTGTAGTGGCCTTTGGTAAGCTGAAAGCGATCATTAGCAGTAAGCCCTTGATGCTGCCCGCTCGGCATTTGCTGAATATTGCGCTGCTGGTCGGCACCGTTGCCTTAGGCGGTGTGTTTATGAATGCCGAAGGTACCGGCGGTTTGCCTGCTCTATTGGGTATGTGCGTCTTCGCTGGACTGCTGGGAATGCACTTAGTCGCAGCAATTGGCGGTGCAGATATGCCGGTCGTGATTTCGATGCTGAATAGCTACTCAGGTTGGGCAGCGGCGGCGGCGGGCTTTATGCTCTCGAACGATCTGCTGATTGTGACGGGGGCATTGGTTGGCAGCAGTGGGGCGATTCTCAGCATTATTATGTGTCAGGCGATGAATCGTTCGTTTATCAGCGTGATTTTGGGTGGTTTTGGTCAGGGTGCGGTGAGCAGCGGTGCTGGCAGCAGTGCGCCGGGGGGTACGGCTACGGCGACAACGGTAGAAGATACGGTGGAGCTGCTAAATGATGCTGGTAGCGTGATTATTACGCCCGGTTATGGCATGGCTGTAGCGCAGGCGCAGCACGCAGTAGCTGATATTACGAAGATTTTGCGCGATCGCGGCACCACCGTTAGATTTGGCATTCATCCCGTGGCCGGTCGTCTGCCGGGGCATATGAACGTGCTCCTAGCCGAAGCCAATGTGCCTTACGACATTGTCCTAGAAATGGACGAAATCAATGAAGATTTTGCCACCACCGATGTTGTGCTCGTGATTGGCGCGAACGATACTGTGAACCCTAGCGCCCTAGATGATCCGACTAGCCCAATTGCCGGAATGCCGGTGCTAGAAGTCTGGAACGCAGCGAATGTGATTGTGATGAAGCGCAGCCTCTCGGTGGGCTATGCCGGGATAGACAATCCGCTGTTTTACAAGGGCAATACCCAAATGCTCTTTGGCGATGCGAAGTCTAATGTGTCGGCGATTTTGGCAGAAATGCAAAAATCTGAGGCCAAAACGCCTGCTTTCGCTGGGGCTCAATAGCCTTAGTCTTAACGTTTATGACTAATGCCTATGAAACGGGTTATTCGACTGTTTCCTCAGCGCCGCCCAGCCGTGACGGGTGAGCAACTGCCGGAATGCTATGCGCGATCGCCCCAAGGTCAAGCCATTATTCGCCTACGATTAAGCTCACCCGCAGCCCTGCTGATGCCGTTTGAAAGCTTTCCGATTAACTTTGGTAGCGAGCTAGATACCGAAAAGACCTTACCTGTACTCAATCTCAATAAGGATTTAATTGAGTATCTGTTTGCTCGGATTGCTGAGATAGGCAATGAAGCCTTGCTCTTGCGGGTAACGCTACCTGCCGACAGCGATGACGCACAAGCTTCTCCTCAGGCTCTACACAGCGCCATTCAGCGCTACTTTGCCTATTTAGAAAAATGTGCGCCGTCAAAGCTTGACTAAGCTTGCTTGGGATGCAGCGCTATTTGGAGTATTAGGCGCGACAGCGTTAGGGCTATCGGTTTTTTTAGATATTCAAAATGGAGCGGATGACGTTAGTATCGGGCGGCTATTACTCAGCCAAGGGGTCACGGTTTTTGGCTGGCTCACCCTTTGGGAAGCATTGGCCAATGCCCTGTGGAACTGGCGACCGCTGTATCAGCAACTGCTGATGTGTCAACGCTTGCAAGTGGCGCAACTAGAACTAGCTGCTGATGTTGATCAAAGTCCGTAAGCGATCACAGCGGCAAACTGTATATCCTTAAACTAGATAACTTAACCTTTCAAAAAAAACGACCGTTTTACGTAACGTTACTATTTTTTATGCTTTCTCTGGACGCTATTGCCGCTCAAAACATAGATTCTCAAACGTTGATTCCCGCTATTGGGGTGGATTGGTCTGCGAAGGACGCGATCGCGGTGCGCGCCTGCATTGTTGGCGAGAGAATTGCCACTAAAGCGCTCGAAGGCTTTTCTGTGCTGGCAACTAATCCTCTGGTCATTCGAGCGGGGACAAGTGGCTGCGCCGTGCTGCTGCGCTATGGCGTCGTCGTGACGTTTGATCTCAGTGCTGAAGAAGACGCTGAACTGCTGGCCTCTCTGCGGCCCTATATTCGGGAAAGATTAGACTCAACCTCTTCAGAAGCATTAGCAATCGCCTTTCGCCCCCGAGTCAAAGAGCGCCTAGAAGGCAACCTGCTTTGGCTACAAGAATGTAGCGCCGAACGGCTGCAAATTGTGGCCGAAGCTTTGGGCAAAAGCGTTGTGCTCGAATATTATGAAACCGAAGTATCGAGTTTATTTGAACGCATAAAGCCTTTTACAACCGCCATTCAGGGCAAGAACCTGCGTCCGCCCAAGGAAAAAGAGCTGCTGAGCTACATTGGCGGTACGCTGCTGATTCAGCAAAAAATGCTGGGCATCGTCGAAGTAGGTGAAAAGCCCGATCCGATTTGGGACTATCCAGCGCTAGACCGGCTTTACTTGCGCCTAGAAAATGAATATGAGCTCAGGGAGCGCTTGCTGGCGTTAGAGCAAAAGCTAGATCTTATTTCTAAAACGGTCGAGACTTCCTTAGGCGTAATGCAGCGCGACAGCAGCCACCGAGTAGAGTGGTACATCGTGATTTTAATCGTGGCCGAAATTGTCCTGTCAATTTATGACATGTGGACAAGACGTTAACGGCTCAGCTCCAGAGTACTGGTCTGAGGTAACTAGCTAGGGTACTGGCACAAAATCGTAGCCGGTGCCAGAGCGATCGCCCACTTTCACCGTCACGAGCTGTGAGGGCTGATTGCGATCGCCCGATGGCAAAAACCGGATCGGATCGGTCGCGCCTTCTAAGCTCAATGAGGGATTTGTCAAAGCCGCTTCAATACCCTCTCTGGTGGGGCTTTCGCTAATGCCTGCGGCCAATGCCACGACCGCATCGTAAGCGGTCGCCGTGCGCCAATTGACATCGCCGCCCCAGAGCGACCTGGACTCTTGTACGAAGGGCGTTTGCTCATGGCTGAGAATGTGCCAAGGCACAGCCACCGTTAGCCCCAGCGCATTGTTGCGTCCCACATCTAGAATCTTAAAGTCGTACAGGCTATCACCCCCGACCACCGGCAGCGCCTGCTGATTGAGCGCCAGAATCTGCAAAGAGGTATTGACCGTCTGATCGGTCAATGCCAGCATCAGCACATCCGCACCTGCCGCTTTGGCTGTCTGCATCGCTTGACCGGCGCTAAAGCTCGCCTCACTGATGTCGATATCTGCCACCACCTGGCCACCGTTGCTGAGTAGCTCAGTCGTAAATTCGGAGCGTACAGAGCTGCTGTAAACGCTTTCGCTGGTGTAGAAAACGGCAGCTTTGGTTCTGTTCAACGTGTTGAGTACGTAGCGCGATAAGGTAGCAGCAGCTAAGCGATCACTCGGCACCGTGCGAAAAATATACTTGCCTGCATCGGCGACTTTCACCGCCGTACTGGTCGGTGAAATCATCGGCAGTCCTTGTGCCTCATAGACTTCAGCTGCCGCCAGCGTTGTCCCACTGGAAAAATGACCCACTACACCGAGCACGTCCGGATCATCAGCTAACGCAGTGGCAATAGCACTGGCCGTCTGCGGTTCATCACCATCATCAAACAGCAGTACCTTCAGCGGCGTACCGTTAATCCCACCTGCCTGATTAATCGCCTGCTGAGCTTGAGCCGCCCCTCGCAGAATCTCATTGCCCTGATTGCTAGCCGAACCCACCGGCACCGACACCGCAATCGTATAGGCCGTAGCCTCCCCAATTTCGGCGTTATTAGAGTAGATCAGCGATTCAGGATCGTTGCGATTCTCTTTTATCGCCGCTGCAAAGGCGGCTTGAGCCCCGGCATAGTCGCCAGCGGCCATCGCCTCTAGCCCCTTTTGCTTACTGGCACTCACGGGCGTAGGCAAAAAAATAGAGCGCCCCGAACTACCATCGGCTGTAGCGACCTCTAGGCGACCTGAATTTTTGCTCGAAGGGCCATTGCCATTGCCATTGGAGGTAGAGCCTAATCCACTGGTCGGCAAGCTGCCTGAGCCGAAGACATTATTTTTGAGCCACCAAGCCCCTGCGCCTAGTAAGGCGGCAGTAATCAGTAAAGAAATGACAAGGGCGGGCAGCTCGTTCTTTTTGGCCATGTGATTAGCTCAAGCTCTGATATTAAAAGCATTTGAATTGATCACATAATACGGGAAAGCAAGCGAAAGATAAGCCGAAAGATGACGGCGAACGCCACCATTCCACCGCCTGCCATGACTGTTATTACCAAAATCAACGGCAATTGTCCGCCTAAAAGCGCATTCAGTGGCGAGAAGAAAACCACTGCTGATAGCGTAATCCCCGCAATAATCAGCAAATCCCAACCTTCAATAGCGCGGCGCAGCTGTAAGAATACCAGCCCTCCTAGCATCGCTAGCCATGCCGTGCCCCCGGATAGTGTGGTGCCAAGTAGGCTGAAGGTGGCGATCGCTAGCAGTCCCCCTTCTGCCCCAGTAAACGCCGCATTGCTCAAAAACTTCACCAAAGGCAGCGGCTGCACTGGCGCGGAAACAGCTTTAGACGCGACCGGAGGCGAATTAGGGCGTGAACTAGGCGGCGGATTGGATAGGTTCGGGGTGGCTATTGGCGAAGTGGCTGTTCGTGTGGGTGCTGTTGGCGATGTAGCCTTCTTGGCCAGAGGTTTTTGGCCGAGTGATGGAGTAGTAGCATTAGCGCCTCGGTCAATGTCTGCCAGCGCCTTGAGCACTGCCTTGGCTGAGGGGTAGCGATCACTTGGCCTTGCCTGCAACATTCGGTTCAGCACCTGCGCAAATTCTGTCGATACCTGGGCGTAGGGCTGCCAGTGCCAGCTATTAGTCGAGCTATCGCGCAGCTCGTTCGAAGGCTTATTGGTCAGCAGCACCACACAACTCGCCGCCAGTGCGTACAGATCAGAGGTTGTATCCACCATGCCATTCATAATCTGCTCCGGCGGCGCAAAATCCGGTGAGCAAATCGTCGTTGGCCCCCGCTGCGATCCACTGGCTGTTGCCACCTCTTTGACCGCACCAAAATCCAGCAGCGAGAGCCGTCCATCAGGGCCCTGCATAATGTTTGAGGGCTTTACATCCCGATGAATCGCGCCCTTACTATGGACAAAATCAAGCACATCGAGCATCGCCGTGAGCACGGCTTTAACTTCCTTTTCCGGCAGCTTGCCCCGCCTATCTAAAACCTTTTCGAGATCTTCGCCTTCGACGAACTCCTGCACAAGGTAAAACAATTCCTCTGACTGATTTGTCAGCGGATTAGTGATCATCAGCGGGAAATAGGCGTACAAATTGGGAATTTGCGGATGCTGTAAGCCCAAGCGTTCCAGCACTTCTGCTTCAGTGGCAAACAGCCTTTGCGCGGTGGCCATTTGCTGCGCACTCAGGTTCACGGGCGGCTGAAAGAGTTTCACCACACAGTTGCGCTTAGTCGGCGAATCAAAATCACGCGCCAAAAAAGCCGTGCCGAAACCGCCTTTTCCCAGTACACTCACCGGCAAATAGCGCCCACCTAAGATCAGCTCCATTCGACAAGCGCCACAGTACTTTTGCTTCAGAGGCCGAGGCACTTTGGGATGATCGAGATCGGCAAAGTTATTTTTAGGAGACGGACAGGTCGGACGCGTGCAGTACAGTTGCATGGGCAAAAATGATAAATAGGCCCAAAGAATTAGCTTTAGATACCGTTGACACAGCTGGTTTCGCTATTG
>JBGTIK010000199.1:0-7891 GCA_041745715.1 Phormidesmis sp. | reverse complement strand
TAAAGTAAATGAGTAGGCTACATGCGTTTTTTATTTTTGGTGAATGATGCGGGTGATGTGAAGCCTGCTCAAACAACAGCGATGCTAATGGCGGTGGCAGCTAGGCAGCATGAGGTATGGGTCAGCGGCGTCGATGGGATTTCAGGCAAAGATCACGGTCTGAAGGATGGCTTGAATAATGGCCCAAATGATAGCCAGATCTGGGCTGCTGCCAAGCGGGTAGTGGCTAGAGCTGGGGAGGATGTGGGGGCGGTGATCGGGGCGATCGCACACCAACCTCTAAAATCCATCGCCCTCGAAGCGGCGACGCTAGATATTCTGTTCATTCGCACCAATCCAGCCCGTGATTTGGCCAGAAGCGGACTGCACTCAGCCGCACTGAGCTTAGCGCGATTGGCCGCAGCAAAAGGCGTATGTGTGCTCAACCGACCCGATGGCCTGATTCGAGCCGCGACCAAGCTTTATCTGTTAGAAATGCCTGCTTTTACCTATCCGCCGACGCTCGTGAGCGCCCAGCGAGATCAGATTGTTGAATTTATTGAGCAGTTGCCAGGGCCTGCTGTGCTGAAGCCGCTTCAGGGCACTCGTGGCAATGACGTGTTTTTTGTGACTTCGGGCGCAGATCAGAACTTGAATCAGATGATCGATGTGATTTTGCGGCAGGGGCTGGTGATGGCGCAAGGCTGCATTCCCGGAGCGGAAAAGGGCGACACGCGGGTGGTAGTAATGCAGGGTGAGGTGCTGGAGATACAAGGAAAACCAGCGGCGATTCAGCGGGTGCCCACAAAAGGAGACTTTCGCAGTAATCTTCATGCGGGGGGGACAGCTCAGCCCGGTGTGGTGACAGCCGAGATGCGGCGGGTGGTGAGGGCAGTAGCTGATCTGCTCATTCGCGATGGCTTGTTCTTAGTCGGGCTAGACTTCATTGGCCATCAGCTTCTGGAAATCAATGTATTCAGCACAGGCGGGCTCAGAGACGCTGAGCGCTTTACAGGCCAAGCATTTGCCGAGAAAATTATCCGCGCTGCCATTCAGCAGGTTAGGCGCTGAGCACGGCGCTATAGCCCTCGCAACCACGCTCTAAATTCACTGACCAATTCTAGATAGTCCTTGGCCATCGCCTGCTGCAAAAAGCGTTCGATGGCCTTTGCCTTTACTTTAGGGAACGCCAAACTGCTCTCAATCGTAGCGTAGCTTTCTCCTTGTAGCGCAAGCAGCGTCAGGCTCTGCCCATCGTAGCGCCAAATTTCAGGCACCTGCAAGGCAGCATAGACCTGTTCGCGGTGCCTAGATCGGCTGGTAATATCTACCTCAACAACCAGATCAGGGGCCGGATCTTGAGTTAGATCTATGCGCTTTTTGCCCTTGACGGTTTGAATTTTGCTAACAGTGAGATAAAAACATTCATCGGGCTCAGAGCCACTGACTAAATCCTCTCTTTCAAGCGTTGTTGAACCCAAAGGATAAAGGCTAATTACAAACTCTTCAGCCAGAGTTTCAATAAATCGACCCATGACCTTTTTGTAGTATTCGTGCTCTGGCGAGGGAGCCATAATTTCCAGGACTCCCTGATGGTAGGTAAATCGAAGATTGCGATTATCTGGCTCGGTCTTAATTAGCTGATAAGTATGCCAGCTAATGCCCGACAGCTTTACTCGCTGATCAATCAGGGGAAATGTGAGGGGAAAGGTGCTGACCATCTTTAGCGCCTGATCGTTTCAAGGAGAAAAGAATGAGAAAGGATTGTCATTATTATCTTATCAGGTCGGTCAAATCGCGATCGCCCCCTATCCATCCCACTCAAGTCTACCGATGATAAATTATTCAAACTGCTAGATATCACTGACGAAGCGGTTTCTAGCCTTTAGAATTGAGATCAATATCATCTTGCTTGAGCCACTCATGACTTCGAGTTCGCCTGAGTCTACTGTTTTGCCCTCGCTTCAGGCGCAGTCGCAATCGCTCTCCGACCGCCTAACGAGCCTGCTCAACCGGCTTCAGCCATCGCCTGAGGTGGGAGTTTTTCTCACGGCGCTGCTGATTGGCAGTGGGGCCGGAACGGCGATGGTGGTTTTTCACCATTGGATAGATATTTGTGAAGCGATCGCCTTTGGCACCGTGCTCAATCAGCTCTCGGTATGGGGCGGCTGGACGGTGGCGCTGATCCCCGCCCTGGGCGGGCTGTTAGTCGGGCTGTTGCGCTGGCGGTATCCCAATAGCTTAGGCCAAGGCATTTCGACGCTGCTAAGCGATCCGCAGTTTGGCATGGGCGAAACCAGTCCGGCGGGTTCTCTTGTTCGGCTGCTGCTGACGCTGGTGGCAGCGGGCATTTGCTTAGGCAGCGGCGCTTCTTTGGGGCCGGAAGGGCCGAGTGTTGAAATCGGGGCAATGATCGGGCTACTGCTGGCCCAACTGTTTCAAGTTTCTCAATCGCGGTACCGGCTATTGCTCGGAGCCGGAGCAGCCGCAGGACTAGCGGCTGGATTTAATGCGCCTATTGCCGGCATTTTCTTTGCGCTAGAAATGGTGCTAGGGACGGTGTTTACAGCTCCTAGCATCAGCTTGATTTTGCTCTCAGCGGTGGTCGCCACAATTGTTTCTAAAGCTAGCTTTGGATCAGATTTGCTTTTCAAGCTACCGGCGTATGAGGTGATCAGTGACTGGGAATGGGGGCTGTATGTGGGGCTAGGGATCTTAGCAAGCGGACTTTCGCTGTTGCTGATTCAATCTATTCAAACGGCTAGAGCCTGCTTTGAGCAAGCGGCGTTTCGCTGGCTACCAACGAATCCATTGGCCAACGTTTCAGCCCCGCTAAAGCCGATGCTGGGCGGATTGATAGTCGGGAGTGTGGCGCTGTATTTGCCGCAGGTGCTTGGCGTAGGCTACGGCACGCTCGAACTGATCTTAAAAGATGCGTTTCCGACTGATTTGCTGGGGCAGTTGATGATTGCAAAGGTGGGCCTGACGGCAATTAGCCTAGGCAGTGGCCTCGTCGGCGGCATTTTTGCCCCGGCGCTAATGGTGGGCGGCTGTTTTGGCAGTCTGTATGGGCATCTGCTCTCAGCCTGGATTCCGGCTGATCTGTTGGCAATCGCGCCGCCTTCTGCCTATGCCACCGTTGGCATGGCGGCGGTTTTAGCGAGCACCGTACGCGCTCCTTTAACGGCGATTATTTTGCTGTTTGAAATGACGCAAAATTATCAAATTGTTTTACCGCTGATGCTTTCGGTGGGCACGAGTGTTTGGCTGGTGGATTTGGCCACGGCAACTCAGACCGTTGAAAAGTTAGCGCTGCCCCAAATGGGCGTTAACCTGCAAAAGCAAGATAGCGCTGCGTATCTTGGTGAGCTGTTGGTCGTGGATTATCTGAGAACTGACTATTTGGGCGTCGCGGCTCAGGATTCGTTGCTCGCAGCCGCAGCGGCAATGCTGGCGACAAAACAGCTCACGGCTTTGGTTTTTACTGAGCAGCAGCAGCTCTGTGGCGTTATCTCTTTGGGCGATATTCGTAAGCAGATTGTGCCAGCGATCACGCACTCTGAGAAATCATCTCTGGTAAAAACCATCGATTCTGCTGTTCTAGATTCAGTCGCTCTAGATTCAACCGTGCTAGATTCAGCCGTACCTACCTTAGAAAACATTCTGCAACAGCCTGTTGAAAAAGTCTGCACCTCTGAAGTGGTCTGCATTTATAGCAATGATTCTCTCGCTAAAGCCCAAAAAGAGATGAGCGCGCGCGGGCTCTATTTGCTGCCGGTGGTCACGGCTGAAAATCCTCGCAGTGTGCTCGGCGTCATTGACACACAAGCGATTGAAATGGCCGCTGATCTCAATTGGACTGAGCAAATGCTGCATCCCGATCTTACTCCTGATCTGAGTGCTGAATCTCCTCTTCTGGTTTCCCAGGCAAATATAGTTTAGTGCGAGCCGCAATCTTTACGGTCATTCAGCGGCGTTTCGGAAAATCGCAGTGAATGTTAGCAAAAGGCACGCCTGCTTTTATGATGACAGTGAGCGAAAAATTCGCTTAGGCTAACAAAGATAGCCGGGTGATCTAAAGACTTTCTAAAGCGTTAGTTAGGAGGCCATTGAAATGAGCGATCGCAATTTCTCAACCCTAGACCATACCTCTGTACCGCCTTCAGCTTATGCAGACTCGGCTGAGCACACCGTTAGGCATCTCGCCGAAGATGTTTCTGAGCTTCAGCAGCAAGCCCAAGCTTCCCGGCAGCTCAAAACCCGAGTCAATTGGCTAAGCGGACTGTTAGTTATATCTCTAATCGTTTTAGGTGGAGGCTTAATTGGCACTACGCTTAGCCTGCGCCGTGAGCAAGCCGTCTTGCAATCTGCTCAAGGCGAATTGAGTCAGCAAATTGAATTTGCCACCGAGGCGGATGCTCAAAGCAATGCGCCAGCAGAGGCGGCCCAAACGAATGCCGAACGGCTCAACCGCCTAGAGCAACAGCTCGAAGCACTCAACCGACAGGCCGAAGCGATTGCGGAGCAAGCCAAAGGACTCACTCAGGGTTTACCTGCTGTGTCCGCCGAGCAGTGGGCTGAACTGCAAGCGCGCATTGCCGAAGTGGAAAAAAGCATTCGCGAAACCGTTGCTGGCGATACGGTAACGGGTGAAGTGTCAACTGATCAAATAAACCGCCAATTTGATACCATCGACGAGCTGGTAAAAGATTTTCGCACCATGCTCGATTCACTGACGCAAACCGGTGCTGAGCCAGAACCTGAAGCACCGACCTCGGCTGAGCCTGCAAACTGATGCCGGATTTTTCTTTGGCAGGACGAGTAGCGGTGATTGCGACCATGCACAAAAAAGAGCAGGCGATCGCCCCCTTTAATCACAGCTGCCTGGAACGTAAAAACGCTGGTGCCGAGTGACTTTGATACCGATGCTTTTGGCACCTTCACCCGCGACGTTGACCGGGCGAGCGATCAGCTCACCACGGTAAGGCTTAAGGCCGAAGCCGCCTTAGCGCTGACGGGTGAAACCTTAGTGCTGGCTAGCGAGGGCAGCTTTGGCCCCCATCCGCAGCTACCGTTCGTGCCCTACAGCCGCGAATTTGTGCTGCTGCTCGACACTGTGCACCAGCTAGAGATTGTCGGAGAAGCGATCTCCACCCACACGAACTATCGTTCTCAGGCGATCGCTAGCCTTGAAGAAGCGCTTTCTTTTGCAAAATCTGTTGGATTTCCGGCGCATGGACTAGTCGTGATGGAGTCTGTAGATGCGCCTAATCGGCCGTTAGCAAAAGGCATTACTCAAGAAGCTGACCTAATTGCCGCCGTAGAACTGGCCTTATCTAAATCTCAGCGCGGTAAGGTTCATCTCGAAACAGATATGCGAGCGCTCTATAACCCAACTAGAATGCAGGCGATAGCGCAAGCCACCGAAAATCTGATTCATCTGGTCGCTCAGCGTTGCCCTGAGTGCGATTGCCCCGGATTTGGCATCGTTGAGCGTCGTCCTGGTTTGCCTTGCAGCCTTTGCTACGCGCCTACTTCACTCACGCTCTCGGAGCTGTACCGCTGTCAGAAGTGCGCCTATGAATGCTGGCTGCGATCGCCCCATGCCTCCGATTTCGCCGACCCAGGCCAGTGCCCTTATTGCAACCCCTAGCGACTACTCCGCACGGCATAGAATGAAAACGATCTGGATGACTTTGATTCTCTCACGGCCTTGTCAATCGGCTCTACATAAATCTTTTGAGAACTTCAACAGTTTGCTGGCCTGTTTTCTCCCAGCTAAACTGCCGAGCCCTCTCAATTCCTGCCTCTCGCAGTTGCTGACGGAGCTGAGTGTCGATCACAACGCTGTGCATCGCATCTGCTATCTCACTGACGCTGTAGGGATCTACTAGGAGCGCAGCATCGCCTGCAACTTCAGGTAAAGCTGAGATATTAGCCGTAATCACAGGCGTTCCACAGGCCATTGCTTCTAAAACAGGTAGGCCAAAGCCTTCCCAAAGACTGGGCAAGGCGAGTGCGATCGCACCACCTAACAGTTCAGGCAAGCGCTCATAAGCAACATAATCGAGAAAACGTACCCGATGGCTAATGCCAAGCGACTGAATTTGACCCATTAGTGCTGGTGTATATCGGCTATCTTTCGGCCCAACAAGCCATAGCTCAATCTCACCTTGACGCTTATAAATTTGACCAAAAGCAGCTATCAATCGGGCCAGATTTTTGTAGGTATCTTGCCTACCTAAATAAAGAAAATAATTGCTAACAGGATAGCTACTATGCTGAAAGTGTTGGAGATCATACGCCAGTAGAATAGGCGTAATTTTACTCGTAGGAACTTTAAAGAACCTAGAAATATCTTGAGCCGTAGCCACAGAATTACAAATAATATGTTCGGCTTGTGTCATCACCTGACCCACATAGTGGCGAAAATAGCTCACCAAATGAAATGGGAAATACTGAGGAAATCTTAAAGGAATCACATCGTGAGCTGTCACTACATACCGGCAACCTGAATAAAGCGGCGCTTCGGGCAGGGGAGAAAATATTAAGCCGTCATTCGTTTGGTGATATTGCCGCGATAGATCCTGCTGCACCCAACACAATCGTTTGAGATGACCTCGATAGCCAAAATCAGGAGACAACCCAGCAGGGATCTTTTGAGCGCGGAACCCTAAAACAGGCTTCACAGAAAAGAGAATGGGATCAAGCGATTGAAAAGCCGGAAGCAAATTGTTGGCATAGACGCTAATTCCGGTAGACTTTGCCATCAAGACAGAAAAATTCAATAGCAATTGAGACATCATCTGTACAGATTCACACTAAAATAAAGCCTGAGAAATTTGGCTCGGTACTTTTTTATACCTAGCGTATTAGACCTGGCGTAAATGGTATACCATTCGCGTACGATGGCAATTTTTATGCTGATTTGGAAAACTCAGACGCTGAATGTGAACACAGCCAGCTTGCGCTATCGATGTGTATTGCCGCTGCGATACCTCAATCGTGTGGGCGTAACCCAGCGGATCTATGGCGGGACAGATCGAGTCCCGCTCACAGCGAAAACGCAGGCCATTGTGTTTGTTAAGAGCTTTCGAGATGAAGACGTGATCCTCTGCGAACGAGCTGTTCAAATGGGTGTGCCAGTTATTTTAGACTTATGCGACAACATTTTTATTAAAGAGTATGCAGCCGGTAACAACACCTATGTACCTGCGAAGAATTTCTTAAAAATGGCGCAGCGGGCAACAGCGATTGTAACAACAGGAGAGGCGCTGCAAGCAGAGATAAAGGAAGCGTTGACGGAGCCTTCGGAGTGGCAGAGTGCGCCTTTACATAAGGTGCCCTTATTCATCATTCCTGATGGCAGTGAGACGCTAGGCGACATTGACTATGCTTTTCAGCTAACGCGATGGAAACGGTTATGGAATTGGCTGCGACAGCGAATGATGAAACCGCTAAAGGTGAGCAAACAGAAAATAAAAAAGACGGCACAGCAGATAAAGATAGCGAAGCAATGGTTAAAGGGGCAGATCCAAAGCTATGACGAAAACTGCAATGAAAGTTTTGCTCAAAACTGCGGTGAAATTGAAAAGCGACCTGCTGAGGTGAAAATTCAGTCCAGCGATCAACCCAACGGTCAACCTAGCCAGACAGTTTCGCAGCCAACACCGCTCATACCTGATCGTTGGCACACAGCCAACCCAAACGTAAAAACCGTACTGTGGTTTGGTAATCACGGAGCAAAGTACGGCAACTTCGGAATGTTAGACATTCTAGAGGTCGCCGAGGCGCTGAACGAACTGAGTCAGGCACTGCCGTTGCGGTTGATAGTCGTCAGCAACAGTCATCACAAGTACAACCAGCATATTGCGCCATTGCCCTTTGAAACGAGCTATCTGCGGTGGCATCC
>JBGTIK010000198.1:0-3668 GCA_041745715.1 Phormidesmis sp. | reverse complement strand
GCGCAGTCTCTCATCAACTGCTGCAAACGCACCTGCATAGCAAACGCCATTTCCACACCGCCCACACCGCCCCCCACAATGCTGACCGTCGCCTTTCTTTGAGGATCGATGGCCAAATCTTGCTTCAGCTTTTCCAAATAGTTAGCCCAAGCCTTCAACAACGTAGGCACTGGCTTAGCCGGAATCGCATATTGCGCCGCGCCCGGAACGTGAGATTTGGCTGGCGTACTGCCGATATCTATTGAAAGCGTATCGAAGGCAAAGGGCGGATGATCGCGGCATAGTACCTGCTGCTGCTGTAAATCTAGCCCCACCATTTCATCCATTACCAGCCGACAGTGAGCAAATCGCGTCAGCGGCCTGAGGTCAATATGGGCCGTGTCAAAGTCATAAAGGCCAGAAATATGGCAGGGCAAGATGCCCGAATAAGGCGTGTCGGTCAAATTCGTGATCAGCGTCAGGCGCACATTTTCAGGCCACGGATTCATCCCCAGTTGACGCAGCACTAGCGCATGGCTGTGCCCCCCGCCTACTAACACCAAATCTTTTTCAATTGGAACCGTTGGCTGCATAGTCATTGATGCTAGGTCATTGAGGCTAGGTATTTAAGGCTAGATCATTAAGCGCAAATCATGAACGCGGGAAAGGAATGTAGCAAGGCACTGCCCTAGCTGTAGTTAGCTAAAGTCAGCTAAAAAACTTTAAAAAATAGAATTGATTATCAGTGAATTCAGAAATTCTGTATCTCAATATACCGTTTTGTTAAATTTCCTCGAAATGTCAAGGTATGATGACTTCAGCTTAAATCATTCACCAGCCTTACCTCTAAATCCTAATCAATGCACCGCTCAAACCGCCTTTTGAATCAGCGCCAGCTCTGGAGAAATGTTTCTAGGCGTTGGCTAACTCTACGGAAGCAGGGCGGGATCATGCGCTGGCGGATGATGTTAGAAGGCAAGGCCGATGCTCTTCAGCCTCGATTTTCGCTTCGGCATATGCTGTGGTCTTGGCTGGGGGCATTTATCGGTATCGCCACCTTAGCCTACCTGACGGCGGAAACTCCGTATCCTTTCATTGCTGCGCCTTTTGGGGCTACAGCGGTGTTGGTTTTTGGGGTGCCTGATAGTCCGTTAGCACAGCCTCGTAATGTTATCGGCGGCAATTTGATCGCGGCGGTTATTTGCGTGATGTGTGTGGCGCTGTTTGGCACGGCTCCTTGGGTCTGTGCGATCGCAGTTGCAACCACTATCAAACTAACCCAAATCACCCGCATGGTTCATCCCCCGGCAGGGGCGGTAGCGCTGTTAGGCGTCCTTGGTCAAGCCTCCTGGCAATACATCTTTACGCCAGTTTTGGCAGGATCTGTGGTGATTGTAATTTGCACCGTTTTATTCAGCCATGCGGCACCCGGTAGAACGTATCCTCAACACTGGCTCTAAAGAGCCTGAGTAGATTTGTACAAACCCGTTCGCACACCGCTGCATCAGAAGCGAGGTGATCAAAGCTATTGATCAGGCGATCAGATTAAAGGGATTGTCTATATTTTTAAGACAAAACTACTGGCTGCAAATCTTTTTCTGTAACATAGGATACAGAAAAAGATTTGAGATTACTAATCTAATGCCTAGCAGCTTAACCACTATTCAGACATCTGCTCCTACTATGGCCTCAGTGGCTTCGCCTAAGGCTTTAGGCTCGGATGCCGCTACTTTTCAGCCCGAAAGCGATCTGTGGGTGGCGTTGCGCAATCCGCCTTCTGACTACAGCCACCATGAAGCCCTACTGCTCTGTGAAATAGAGTCTGGAAACTGGGTTGCTTGGGTTCCTGGCTATGGCGAAATTATGCTCAATCGCAGTCAGTTTTACCAAAGCGAAGAAGCCTAACGAAGAGACCTAAATTCTAAAGCGTTCCTTGTCTTAATTCGGGCGCAAATTGCTCTAGCGGTTTGACGCTCACCAGCGCCGCACTCAGCTCGTTGTGTATGTGACCATTGGTTGCCAATATCCGCCCTGAGCGAATATCAAACGGGCTTTGGTCATAAGCGCTGACGGCTCCACCGGCTTCTTCGAGCAAAATCACCCCGGCGGCGACGTCCCAAGGCGAGAGCCCCCTTTCCCAATAGCCGTCTAGCTGCCCGCAGGCCACATAGGCCAAGTCCATCGAAGCTGCGCCGCCTCGGCGAACGCCTTGGGTGAGATGGGTGAGGTGGCAAAATTCGGCGTAATTATTGTCGATGGTTTCGCGGCGATCGTAGGCAAAGCCGGTAACCAGTAGGCTATCGGTCAAAGTAGCGGTGCTAGATACGCTAATAGGCTCACGATTGCAGGTCGCACCTAAGCCTTTGGCTGCCCGAAATAGAGCGCTATGAACCGGGTCAAAAATCGCGCCAACGGCAGGTTTTCCGTCGATCAATAGGCCCACTGAGCAGCCGCAGAAGGGGTATTGATGGGTGTAGTTGGTGGTGCCATCGAGCGGATCTACGGCCCAGAGTAAGCCGTTGGTTTCGGTGCCGATGTGGCCCGATTCCTCGGCGAGAATGGCGTGGTTGGGAAAGTGCAGACGCAAAACGGCTAGAACTTCTTTTTCGGCGGCTTGGTCAGCTTCGGTTACTAGATCGCCAGGGCGACCTTTTTGGCGAACGTTAGAAAGGTTTCCCCAGTAATGCTGAAGCGCAGCGCCACCCGCACAGGCGGCTTCGGTGGCGATATTAAGGAATCGTTGCAGATCGTCGGGAGAATAGTTTGAGGCGTTCTGTGAGGAATAGGTCATTGGGCTCAATCGTCTTCTAGCGGGAGGCCGACGCGGACTTTGCCTTTGCCGAAGTAGCGGCCAAACTGAAGTTCGTAGACTTCATCTTCGTCTTGGGTTTCGACTTCAAGATCGCTGCGGGGATAGCTAACGCACAGCAGCGCATAGCCTTGTTCACGTAAATCGGGTGAGAGGCCCATGGCTTCGTGCTGATCGAGTTGGCCGGAGAGGACGCGCACCGCGCAGGTAGTGCAAGCGCCGTTGCGACAGGCGAAGGGGAGATCGGCGGTTTGGTTTTCGGCGGCCTGAAGGATGTAGCGATCGCTCGGCACCTGCACCGTATAATCGGTTCCCTGCTGGCGATTGTGAATGCGAATAGTATAAATTTCGGCCATGAGCGCATCAAGCGAACGGAAGGTCTTCTCTATGATTACACGATGGTTGCCTGATGGTCGCCCAAGGGTTGCCCGAAAAGTGACCAGACAATTGACTCAAAAAATAGCGAGAAAAGAGTTCAGCATATGTCCCGATATTTGATAGGATGGCAAAGCTGTAAGGCGCAATTAATCGGCGCGTTACATGCCCATTAGGAGAGATGGCCGAGTGGTTGAAGGCGCAGCACTGGAAATGCTGTTTAGGGGTAACTTTAACGAGGGTTCGAATCCCTCTCTCTCCGTTTTTATTTTGATTGTTTGAGCTTGTCTTGGGCTAAGGCAATACCGCCTACCGAAACCAGCAGCGTGCCTGTCCACTGAATAATTTCAAACGTAGCCGTAGGGCCGACATTCCGCACTTCCAATTGGCACATTGGGTATTTAAACGAAGCAATAAGAATCACAGCCATTTTTTCTAGCATGGTTCTCAATAGTTAACCTTAATTGAGAATTTTTATGACTTAGTTCATTTGAACTGCTAAGCC
>JBGTIK010000197.1:0-8167 GCA_041745715.1 Phormidesmis sp. | reverse complement strand
CTTTTAGCAAACCCCGTCGTCAGTTTCTGCTGAGGCTGTTTGCGACCATCTACGTGGTGTGTGGAAAGGTAAATTTCACGAATATGGCTCGCTATAGCGACTTGTCAGAACGCACCTACCGACGCCACTTTGCCCAGCCCTATGCGTTCATCCAGTTAAACCAAGGGTTGATTGACAAAGCCATCGTGGCCACCCATTTCCAGGTCGGGGTGATCGATGCGTCGTTTGTGCCGAAAAGCGGCAAAGCCACCTACGGTCTAGACCGATTCTATAACGGTAAAGCGAGCCGTGCCGAACGCGGGTTAGAGATATCGATGATAGCAGTGGTGGACGTAGAGCAAACTATCGGTTACGCCCTATCCGTCCAGCAAACCCCGGCGGCCCCGCCGGATGACGAGCAGGACACAGCCCACAGCCGAGTCGATGACTACTTAGACCACCTGCGGGCGACGAGAACAGCGCTACCGGCGGCAGTCCGATATCTGGTCGGCGATGGTTTCTACAGCAAAGTTAAGTGGGTTAACGGTGTCGCTGCGCTCGGCCTAGAGGTGATTGGCAAACTGCGCTGCGATGCGAACTTGAACTATCTCTACGATGGCACGCAGCAGGCCCGCGGTGCCCGCCGCAAGTATGACGGTAAGGTGGACTTGACTGACCTCAGCCGCTGGCAAGCACTCGGCGAAGTCGCAGCCGATACCAGCCTGTACACTGCTGTTGTCTGGTCGGTTAATCTCAAACGAAAGATCCGAGTCGTGTATCTACTCAACCGGAAACATCCAGAGCGGCTCTGCTATGCCCTGCTGTTCTCTACGGACATCAAGCTAAACCCCACTCAACTATATGAGGCGTACCGCGCTCGCTTCCAAATCGAATTTATTTTTAGAGACGCCAAGCAGTTCACTGGTTTAACTGATTGCCAAGCCAGAGATGCGCAAAAACTTGACTTCCATTTCAATGCCTCTTTGACTGCATTGAATTTGGCTAAATGGGACGCTTATCAGCAGCGAGATACCGACGAGCCTTTTGTCTTTTTCATGGCCTCGTACAAACGCCGTCAGCTCAATCAGCACTTGCTAGAGAGGTTTATTCACAACTTAGGTTTAGACGAGACTTTGATTAAATCCCATCCCAACTATCAGAGCCTATGTGACTACGGTATTCTAGTCTCTTAGTTCTGTCCGAAGTATTGATAGAAGTAGAGGCTGACTGAGCAGAAGATGATTGAGTAGAAGCCTGAGAGACTATAAGACCAATCCCTAGCACTAATAGGCCAAGCGTCACCGCAGGTTCAGGCACACTTGCTGCCGGAGGATTAGCAGCGGCAATAGTTTGAGCCCCTGTGAGCGAAATTTGGTAACGACCTGAAGCCGTGCGATCGCCCTGAAACCCAGCCAAAGGCGCACCGCCACCCAGCCCAGTCGGCCCCACCACCCGGTCGAATAGACTGCTAGGAAAAATTTCTCCATTAGCGCTCACCGGACTCAGCCCTGAACCCGAAATACCCAAGAAATAAATTCCGGCTGCAAACGGTGACAAGCCGCCGGAAGGCAAAACTGACTGAGTGGAGCCAAAGAGATCATCATTAGAATAAACGCCATTGCCCGCAGCATCGAACAGATATAGCTTAGGATCAATCACCAAATCAACCGGGATGCCTAGCAATTGATCTATCGGAATTTGATCCGTCTCGGCGCTGCGGGTAGTTGCTGAAAACTGTTGATTTCCCGTCAAGAAGATTTTGAACAGATCAACATCTCCTGAGAGTACGCCCGTAATAAAATCTAGCGGGGTACTCTGCGCAGATGTTACCGGCGCAGCATCTAGTAAACTTTCACCGGCATCGTCAATTTCTGTAAACGATGCGGCCTGTGTCGGCTGCATGAGCAGGAAGGTAGATAGCCCTAAGATCGCCCCTAGCCATTTAACACTCCCTTTAATGCCTGGTGTTTTCATAGAGATCCGCTGTGTAAAGTGCACAACCGCGATTACTCGGCTGCTTGGCTTTAGCAGGTAACCCGTAGGCCAGCAGATGCATTCAAAAAAAACTTGATACAAAAATGGTGAAAAACGCCTGACGCTCATCAAAGCTTTGCTTCTGCCTGTAGCCCCTGATCTAGTAGCCCCTGATCTAGTAGCCACCGATCTATCAGCTCATGCAAATCAGCAGCGCTTTCGTCGTAAAAAAAATGTCCGGCTCCCTCTACTTCAATAAAAGTAAGCTGGCGATTGAGTGTGCTGATACCTTGGCCCCATGAGATGGGAACAACGCGATCGCGCTTTCCCCACAGCAATAGCGCGGGCATTTGCAGCAACGGCACCAGCGTTTTGGTCATCGGGCTAAAGCTAGCCGCCGTCCGCGACTTCACCAAATAGCAAAACGTCCGGGCCGCGCCCCTTTCTTGCGTAGGCCGCACAAATCCATCAATTAGATCTTGATCTACCCGCTCAGGATTTTGATGAAGCCGGCGCAGCACCGAGCGAATAAAGCTAGGCCGACGCGCCAACCGAAACAGTGGCCGTAACAGTAAAGGCGAGGCAAACCAGCGCTCTACAACCGCGCCCACTTTCGCCGCTGTACCGCCCAACTCCTGCCGATCCGGTGGCAGCGTCAGCATCACCAGCCGCGCCACCTGCTCAGGATGCGTGGTCGCCACCTGCAAAGCCACCGATGCGCCGAGAGAATGTCCGATCAAAATCATTGGCCTACCGCCCAAATGACTCTGCCAAAAAGCAGTAACTTGAGCCACCCATAGATCCGTATTCAGCTCACTCGCCACCTTTTGTGAGCCCCCAAACCCCAGCAAATCCAAGGCGTAGACGGGCCTTTCTTTCGCAAACGCCCTCAGATTTTCGCGCCACTGCTCTAGGCTAGAGCCCGCTCCGTGTAACAGCAAAAGCGGCGCATTATTTTGAGCGCTAGGCACCCTAGAGCCATGATCAGCGCCCTGATTAGCCTCATGATCCGCCAAATGGGTATAGCGAATCCGCCAGCCGCGCCAGTACCAAAATCGCTGCTCTCCCAAGTGAACGGCTCTATCGGCATTCAGCTCTGCCAGATGTTCAGCCAGATGCTCGGCCAGATGTTCGGTCGATGTTGCTAAACGGGTTGCCTGCGTATGCTTCTGTGTGGGCTCCATAGCATCTACTTTACTCGCTACCCGCTTTACTTCATGCTGTAAAGAACCCCATTTTTTTAGGAGTTATTTTCATGGATCCCGTCAAGCTGATGAAGCAAGAAGTCGGTCGCGCAGCCGCAGCTCAAGTCAAATCCGGTACAGTTGTGGGGTTAGGCACTGGATCGACGACGGCGTTTGCGATTCAGTTTATTGGCGAACGCATTGCTTCCGGCGAACTCACTGATGTCGTTGGGATTCCTACGTCTTTTCAGGCTTCGGTACTAGCCAAGCAGCATGGCATTCCTTTAAGTACACTCGATGATGTCGATCATATTGATATCGCCATCGATGGCGCAGATGAAGTCGATCCGCAGATGAATTTGATCAAGGGCGGTGGGGCGGCGCATACCCGTGAAAAGGTGGTAGATGGCTTGGCTGAGCGGTTTGTCGTCGTCGTCGATAGCTCTAAGCTGAGCGCTAAAATTGGCACTATTTTTGCCCTGCCTGTCGAAGTGCTGCCGATGGCAGTAGCGCCCGTGACTCGCACTTTGACCAAGCTTGGCGGCAAGGTAGAGCTGCGCATGGGCATTCAAAAAGACGGCCCAGTAATTACCGATCAGGGCAACATGGTGCTGGATGTCACCTTTGATGGCATTGACAATCCGGCGCAGATGGAGAGCACGATTAATAATATTCCGGGCGTGCTAGAAAATGGGCTCTTTGTGGGATTGGCGACTGAGGTGCTGATTGGCGAAGTAAAAGATGGCAAGGCAACGGTGCGGAGCTTGTAACGGCAAAGCCCAGCTTACGGCTGTGGTTCTACGGTGGGTTGGGTGAGGGCGCAGCAATCTAAAACGGGTGTGCTGGCAACTTCTGTGAGGCCAAGCGCGCTGAGAAAGTCAGCCCAAGTTTGCGTCAAAGCGTGATCTTTTATGCCATCTGACATATCAGCCAAGCGCATGGTGGCTAACTCACTCAGCGCGTCTTGCAAAAATCCATAGCTAGCATACAGCGCCGCTTGATCGTGAGCATTGGCCTGATTAAAGCTGCGGCTGAGGTTGGAATCAACAGCAAGGCGCTGTATCCACCCATCTACCGTAGCTTGTTCGGTATCATCGCAGCCCATCGTAAAAAACCAGTGATAGGCTTTGCCCACTTCTAGCTCGAATGGAACCGGCAAGCCGATAATGCCGGGTTGCGCTGTTTCGCCGCTGAGCGGAGCTTGAAAGAGGGTTCGGTTAAGACCGTCTTTGAGAATGAATTCTGTTGGCGTGTTCGCTGAAAGCGACGTGGGCAGATAAAACCACAGGGTAGGCTGGGCTTGGGTCGTCAGCATCCCCACCGTTTCTTCAGTTCTGGTTACGCCTAGTTCGGCGACGGTGCGGCTGTCGGCATAGGCAATGGCTGTGAGCGGGATTTCGGCTTGGCAACCGCCACGAGAGCCGCCGCCACGTCTTCGCCCGCCAGGACGACCAGGGTTGACCAGCGTATCAGGATTAAATTGAATTGGCAGCGTGGGTAAGGTTTCGGCATGAACAGGCTTAATCAATGGTTCATGAAACAACAAAATTACTGAAAGAGTACTAAAGATTATCTTTTGAATTGTTTTTTCAATGGGGGGACTGATAGGTAGCGGCACGGATTCTCTCCTAATGGATAACTAGACATGCTGATGGCAACGAAATCTGGATGTATAGACTCAGCGATTTTGTTTTTCGTTGTGAAGTGTTTGGGTAGATTGAGTGGCTAGGGCAGCGATCGCACCCGTAGCGGGCAGCGCTAGAGCACCCGGCACCCAAGGAATCCACACCCCCGCTTTTGTCAGCCACAGCCAGCAGGCCAACAGAAGCACTCCTTCGGCAATTAGTAATCGCAGCCACAGCCGCAGCCCGAATGGATTCTTAGCATATGCGCCTAGAAACCCACCGAGCAAGGCCCAGAGAGCGATCCAAGTCATTTCTTGCCATTCTGGCCAGCTGGTAATAATCGGTCGAGCGGGCGTATTTAAAGTCGCACTTAGCAGTTGAGAGATCATTTGCGCCTGCAAGAAAACGCCAGCAGCGCGATCTTCTAGCGCGGAGGTTTGGGTGTAGGGAGTGAGCCAGCGATCGCCCGCTCCAAAGTCCATATAGTCGTGCCAATCAGCACAATTCGACCCTTCACACTGTTGCGCAGTTGTTCCAAAGGTTGACTCAGCACCTCAGAAACTGTAATGCAGTCAGCGGGCGTTTCAATCACATTGCCGCAGGTCGTTTGTTCTGGATTTCTCAAAATGCGGTAATTCAGCATAATTTGAGATCCGCCTTCTACCCCCAGATCGTGATAACCGCCAAAAGACGGCTGTGCAATTGGCGTAATCGGTAGATCGGAAATGTCTTGAGTGTCTTTCAAATAGCGGCTAGCCAAGATGGTGCTAAATGTGTTGAAAGCTTGGCAAGGAGAATTTGGCGTTGGTTCTAGTTGAATCAACTGACGGCGCAAAATGCCATCTCTGCCCTCGTCTTCAATAAAGTCGCTCGCACCAATTCGATCCACGTCTTCAATCTCCGGTGGTGGCGACTTTCCGGCAGTATCGGTAACGCTATCAGAGACTTTGCAAACCGCGATTAAATTATCAGTAGTTTTTAGCTTTTCCGCTAGATCCGGATCTTTCGCTGAGTCGCCTCTATAGATGTCTAGCCCAATTAGCTGAGGTTCTAAGGGCGTGAGCTTATTGAGCAGCGCTAAAAGAGTTTTATCAGCCAAAGAACTGTTGCTGGTAAGATTTGGGTAAGCGGCAATATCTTTTTCGGTATTGGCAATAATCAGCAGGCGATTATCAATGGTTTCCGGTGGACGACTGCGCAGAAGCAGGTCGTAGGCTTTGAGTTCGTAGGGTTCTAAAAAGCCTAGCTGACGGACTAAAAGAAGGATGGTCGCGATCGCAGCTCCAACCCCAATCCCTCGTCGAAATCGGTGCTGAGGCGAGGGCGGTGAAACTAGCGGTTTAATCCCAGAAGGTTTTACGGGCGACTTTAGAGGAGAAATAGCGATCGCTGCATCTGCAAACTGGTGAATTTTAGAACGATTAATCTCATCCTTGCCCTGCAAAGAACGCCAGGTTGGCGGTGTTTCCGCTAGATTTTGCACAATTACCGGCAGCCAACTTGCGCAGGGAAACCGGGTTTCTAAGCCATGAAGCTTTTCGCGGGCCTCTCGCACCGACAAGTAAAACGGCGTGCCGCGCGAAAAAGCATCCACAAATCCCTTCAAAAAAGCATGAGCCACCTGATCCGGTACCGGTTCACGCATGACTAGTACCTGCGGAATGTGCAAATCAGCCAGATCAGCCGCTAGCCCCAGCCCATCACAAGAATTAAAAATAGCCGTATTAAGGCCGCGATCAATCGCCTTACGCAAAGCGTGTTTGAGCTGAGGAATCGTCAGCTGCTCAGTCGCGTTTAAAGCCATCTCACCGCTGCCCATGCCATCTTGATTGCAGCCTGCTCGGCTGCGACTATGCCCCGCAAAGAACAAGATATCCCACCCGTCTTCTGCCCAAAGAGACTGATTAAATGCTTCCAGACTAGGCTCTTTTAAAAAGTGAATATCCACATCCGACAGCCCGCTCAAAAGCGCCTCATCAACCTGCGTATCTAGCCCTGCCGCACTGCCCATTACCGCCAAAATTCTTACTTTTTCAGAACGCGTACCGGGGTAGGTAACCAGCTGATATTCCAGCGCGCAAATGCCAACCTCCGCGCCGGGATAGCGCTGAAAAAAATGCAGCTCGTACCAGGGCAGTCTTTGCAGCAGCGGATCTTGAGTTTGGAGTAAAATCCGAGCAATATCCTGTGAATTGAGCTGTTCTAATAGCTTTTCACGAATAGGGCGAAAGGCATCACTGTTGAGCCAATGGTGCAGGCGATCACGCAGCTGACGGCTCAACGCCTGACAAGTTTCTCTGGCCGCTACGTCTGAAACATTCGTTATCCCGGCTAGGGGCGTTATCCGATAAATCGCTCCGATCTGCCCATAAGCTTGCCGCCACCGCTGATAGAGATCGCGCAAGTCAGGCGCTGGCGGTAACATTGCTTGAGTTTCAGCTTGCGGATTGAGCCCTTCTCTGCCAATTTGCACAGCGGCAGTATAGCCTGTCTCTAGGCTGCCAGGGCCAATTTTAATAACGATTCGCTTGCTGATGCGCTTGCTCACAGGGATTGCTTAAGGGGGCTAAATTACAAACTTACAAGCGGCTAAATTACAAACTGTTCTTCAAAGGTGGCTTCTGCCATGCGGAGGCGCACGCTAAATCTCTCTTCAAGCTGACCGCTCAGCTGAAACTGGAGATAATTATCAATCGCTCTCGAAGTCGCTGGCGGAAACAGAGCGCTGCCTTGTTCATCAAATAGGCTCAGTTCGAGCCCGTCGGGCAGATAAGGAGACTCACCCAAAGGATGAACCTGCACTGTGATGTGGGCACCGGCCTGATCGTTGGCCCGATCATTGGCCTGATTACTGGCCCGATTACTGGCCTGAGCCAAATGAATCACTAAAGCAAGCTGAACCAACCTTCCCGGCTGGATTGCTAAGTCAATGGGCCGCGCTCGGCTGACATCTGCCGCGTTGCGAGTTTCGCTTAAGCTAGCCGCATTGCGAAAAGCAAAGCTCATACTAGCGGGTTGCAGCAGATCTTCGACGGCTTGCCAACCGGCAGAAACGCTGCCTTTCAACCAGTTTCCAAGGTGAATGTAGGCAGCGATCGCTGCTTGCCCCCCCTCAGCCACCGCCTGCCTACTCCCTAAACTATCTGGCAATCTCACGATCTCAGCCGATCTCTCATAAATGTCATCGAGCAGCGCCTCCATCGGCAAAAATCTCTCCAAAGCAACCTGCGTCTGCTCCGCTACCTCGCGCGTAAAGCCCAACAGCGTTGCTCGGTTGTTTTCTTCATCTAGCATTACGGCTACATAGCCAGCCCGGTCATGCCAAGCCTCAGGCGGAATGTGGCAAGCAACCTCACCTACTGCCACCGGACGACACTCCAACACCCCCCACTGCGGTACCTGAAG
>JBGTIK010000196.1:0-4929 GCA_041745715.1 Phormidesmis sp. | reverse complement strand
TATGCTGATGCAATTCAGAATTAGGTAGTCCATTTTAGTAAAGGATAGAGAAAATAGCGTTGGGGTCATTCTCGACCCTCTTTTTTCTGATTAAGCGGTTGTACTCGTGGATGAAATTCCAAATCGCACCGACATGGTTCTCTAACTTTTTGGAGAAGGAAAGCGTTTTTCTCACTAATCGCGAAACCCGCTGCCTTAGGATGTTGTTGAACCTTTCTATATAGCTCGTCAAGCCGCTATCTTTGCCAACAGCACGATGGCGGTTAGCTGGAATCACCGTCTTGTAGGCTTCCCAATAATCTGTATAGACCGTGGCCCATTGTCTGTACACAGCCGGGATTGATTGCCACAATGACCGAGCTGATGCTCTTGAGCGGTCACCAATGTTAGCAGCCAATTACTTCTCGGGTATCCGCATCAATCGCCAGCCAGACCCATTGCTTGTTCCCTTTGTCATCGACAAACGACCACAACTCATCCATCTGCACGGTCAGCTTGCCTTTAGCCTTTGGCACGACTGCTGCTGCTTTTGGCACTAGCTCATAGCAGACATTCACATAGCTTTGCAGCCAACTCTCAGAGACTTGTGTGGCCCTGCCAACGGAATTTTCTCTAGCAGCAGAAGATCGACTAAGCTCTGCTCGTGCTTATCTTTTGGCTGCCATTGCGGGTCTTCGACAAACTGCCGATTGCAGTCTCGGCATTGATAGTTTTGTTTGCCTCGCCGCGTTGTACCGGTCTTTGAAATGTCGGCGGAGCCACAGGTCGGACAAGTCATCTCAACTTTCATCTGCTCTACTCCTTTGGAATCGCAACGTCTATGTCTTATTTTCCTCTATCCTTTACGTTAATGCACTACCGATAAATTTATTCAGTATGTGGAAGATTACGACAATCTAACAGGATTGCCCAATCGATAAGTTGTTGAAATCTCAACTTAAAAAAGAGATTCCAGATTAGCAAAAACAGATATCAAAACAACAGATCGAATTCTTTATTGTCGATATTGATGGGTTTTAATTTGAACATCTTGTCTCAGAGCCCCGACCTCGCGAACGGGGACTTTCCAAAGCATAAGTACCATTTTATAGATAATTGAATTGACCCGTACACTACAGCCGTTCCCTGTAGGCAAACTCGGATAACCGAACGTTGAAAAGGCCAAATCGGCAGAGTGAGGTTGAAGTGAAGGCGATCGCATAAAATCTCATCACAATGCCCGCCCTTACCATAATATCCCGCAGCAATATTATGATGGATGTGAGTGATGCAATCACTATGGCGGTAGCGAGATGATTTTGGTTTGACAAACTCTGATTTAGCAAATAAGTTCGTCGATTCAGCTGCTTATGAAGTTCGCTTAGCAAACGCAGCGGATGTCCCCTTTTTGGCTGATATAGAGCGAGCCGCCGCGCAGCAGTTTTTGCCCTATTTAGACTGGCTAGAAATCTCAGGAGATCTGCTAAAAGGGCTGACGAATATGGGCTTTTTATTAAAAGCTCAGGCGGATGGTCGCCTGTGGGTAGCGACCCTCCTTGATTCGGCCAAAGCTTCGGCCAAAAAATCAGCTATCAGTCCAGTTGTGGGATTCGTCGTCGTGAAGCATTTGCTAGAAAGCTGCTTCATTGTGGAGCTAGATGTGCATCTCGACTATGGCCGCTTAGGCATCGGCTCAGCGCTGGTGAATGCCTGCTGTCAAGGCGCACAGCAGCGAGGCTTCTCCCAAGTGCTGCTGACTACGTTTCGCAAAGTGCCTTGGAACATTCCCTTTTATCAGCGATTGGGATTTGAAGTGCTGCCTGAGCAAAGCTGGGCACCCGAAATTAAAGCAATTGTGGAGTATGAGACCCGCTACGGATTTGCCCCTGAAAAACGCGCGGTGATGCGTCGGTACCTGCTGCGTCAGGAAGCGCCATCATGACTGAAAAGAGCAGTCAGACCAGCATTCAAGGCAGCGAGGCCGTCAAACGCCAAGCGATCGCCCTTGGCTTTCATCAAGTGGGAATTGCTAGCATTTCACCCGAACCGAATGCCGCCGAACAGGCTGCTAAAACTGCCTTGCAAGATTGGTTAGCCCAAGGCTTTCAGGCGGACATGGGCTGGATGGCAAGTGCCAAACGTCAAGATATTCGGCAGATATTGCCCGATGCGAAATCGGTTATCTGTGTAGCTATCAACTACTACAGCGACCATCAGCGCTTAGAAGGCGATCAGTATGCCAAAATTTCGCGCTATGGCTGGGGCCGAGACTATCATCGGGTTTTGACTCAAAAGCTGAAGCAGTTGGCGCTGTGGCTGCGATCGCAACCCTCTGAGCTATCTCACTCTCAGACCGACTCTCCATCCAACCCTCAAAATCGTGAAATAGAAGCGCGCCTTTACGCCGACACCGGCCCCGTGCAAGATAAATTTTGGGCGCAGCAAGCGGGCCTCGGCTGGATTGCCAAAAACGGCAACTTAATCACCCGCCAATACGGTTCTTGGGTATTTTTGGGTGAAATTATCACCAACTTGCCGTTAGCTGCCGATGCGCCTCACACCGCTCACTGTGGCAGCTGCACGCGCTGCCTTGAGGCTTGCCCAACGGCGGCGATTCGCGCCCCCGGTGTCGTCGATGCCAACCGCTGCATTGCCTATCACACCATCGAAAATCGAGCTGAGGTGCTGCCGGAGGCGATCGCTCAAAACCTCCAAAACTGGGTCGCAGGCTGCGACATCTGCCAGGACGTGTGCCCTTGGAACCAGCGATTCGCGCAGGCTACCGACATTCCCGACTTTGCGCCCTATCCTGAAAACGTCAATCCAACCTTGGCAAGTCTAGCAACGATTACTGACGCTGAGTGGAACGACCGCTTTCCGGCCTCGGCCCTGCGCCGAATCAAGCCGCCCATGCTGAGGCGCAATGCCGAGGCCGCGATCGCTACTCATGAGATCACTCCCCAACAGCCGTCAGCAGAATGCTATGGTCACTGATAGCGCCCAGTATGCTCTTAATATGCTCAATGCAAAAGATCCAAAAGACACCATGCTAGACAAAAATGATTTGCCGGTTGCTGTACCGCAAGCAGGTGAGGAGATAGGTCAGAAGAAGGGCCAAAAAACGGGCCAGGAAGTAGGCCAGAACAAGCCAGACAAGTCCAGAAGTGGCTGGCGTAAGCTAGTCGCAGATAATACTCGGCTAGTGGCTATTGCCCTCACCCTCGCCTTTTTCATTCGCTTTTTCATTGCCGAACCGCGCTTCATTCCCTCGCCTTCGATGGTGCCGACTTTGGCCGTGGGCGATCGCCTCCTCGTCGAAAAAGTCTCCTACCGCCTGCACTTACCGCACGCGGGCGATATTACCGTTTTTGAGCCACCGCCGCAGCTCCAGGAATACGGCTATTTAGCCAGTCAGGCTTTTATCAAGCGCGTCATTGGCCTGCCAGGGCAAACCGTACAGGTCAGCCAAGGTCAAGTCATCGTCAATGGCCAACCGCTGAGTGAGCCTTACATACTCGCTGCCCCGGACTATGAGATGCCGCCCGTTACCGTCCCTTTCGGCAGCTTGTTTGTTATGGGCGACAATCGCAACGACAGCAACGACTCTCACGTTTGGGGCTTTTTGCCGATTCAAAATGTCATTGGCCGCGCGGTCTTTCGCTTTTGGCCCTTAGAAAAAATTGGCCGATTGAATACTAGCGACTAACTCTTAGCGATTAACTCTTAGCGATTAACTTGCGCCCTCAAACCACCGCCCAAAAACCACCGCCTAAAACCGCAGGTAGTGAAGCAACTCAATCGTTACTGCCGGAGTTAATCGCAGTCGATTCTGTAAATCTGCAAGGTCTGTATAGCGGCCGGTTTGGCGATAGTGAACGATCGCTCGCGCCAAAAACATATCAACCGCCGGAACCGTAGCGAGTTCATCAGCCGTCGCTTGATTCGCATCGATAGCAATCGCCTCTAATCGCAGATCAGGGTCGTAATAGCAAAACTGCAACACACTTTCCCAAGGCGAAATTTGCTGTACCGGCAAGCTCAAAGCAGCGGCTACATCTTCTATACAGTTGAATGAAATCCCGGTTTGACTGAGCTGGTACAAACAGCGGGCCTGATGGATGGAAATCCCTGGCAGTCGCAGCCAGTCATCTATGCTGGCCGTATTCGCCTCAATGCGCAAACCCCAGCTAGCGGCAAGATCTAATTCTGCAACAGATCGAAAGCGGTAATAGGGTTCTTGTTGGAGCGATCGCCACAACGGATGAACCCGATTGAAAAAGTTTTTGAGCATAGCGGCACTTCAGGCAAAGGCTATTTAATTGTGGGGTTCGTTCAATGTGGGAGCGTATTTAATGTTGGGGAGTTCTTTTTTGGAATTCCTTCTTTAAATCATGCCTCACGAAATTCTCTCTAGCAGCTTTCGGCGCTTTTGTTCAAATTCATATTCCGTCATCAGTCCCTCTTGCCGTAACCTATCTAAATCTCGCAGCGCTGTCGCTACTTGCGCCGCTATTTGATCAGGGCTGGTGCTACTCCCTGAATTCGATATCACTTCAGTACTCGCACCGATGTTAGCCGCTAAAGACGATTTCGGAAAGCGATCGCTAAAGGCATCATCACTTTGGCTCAGATACCAAATTCCCTCCAAACAGCAGGCGACTTGCGCAATCCCAGTCGGTGCTAGCAACAAATACGCAACCCCCCATAAGTACTGGCCAAGATAAAACTTATGCAGCCAAGCTAAGGGTAAAGGGGTCGGCAGCGCCCCGGCAAAAGCAAGCGAAATCGCGACTTTACGATAGTTAGCAGGGGTAGGCATTAGTAGATAAGCATTTGAATTAGAGGAATGGGCATTTTAAAGGTGTCTAGCATGGGCTGCTTTTTCTTTCATGTCAAAAGCTGAACTTTTCACTGAATTAACAAACTTAGTTGACGTTGATCCGTTTGCCC
>JBGTIK010000195.1:0-3360 GCA_041745715.1 Phormidesmis sp. | reverse complement strand
AAGGCACCATGTCGAATTTTCCTCCTGAGTAATGTGGGCGGCTGGAGTGGCGGCTAGATTTGAGTGATTAGATCTGGAATGACTAATATTTTTTGATATGTGCCTATTGTGTATAAAACCCCATTTGCTTGCTTTTCTATCGCTCCATTAGACAGTTGTTGAGATAATTGTTAGATTGCTTTACCTTTCAGGCATCGTCCGCGCTCAACGTATAGTACAGCGCCCAGATTGCCATGGGCCTCAGGTAGTGACAGGCGCGAAAGGTACCTACAGCTGTAATGGCTTCGGGCGTGCGAAACTGCAAGCCATGCTGATAAATTTGCTGAACAACCGCTTGGGTAATGGTCATTGCCTCAGCTCGTTTGCCCACCTTAGCAAAAAAGGCTGCAAGACCGAAGTTAATACCTGTCCAGACTTCTAGCTGATGCGTGTCATCTGGGTTTTGCGGCGATCCATCGGGTCTAACGCCATTGGCACAGCCAATCGGTATGCCGAGTGCAGCGGCGCTGAAGTGCCCAGTCTGCGCGCCTTCAAACTTTTGGTTCTGCGGCCCCAGTTGCGCTGCGTAGGCGTTGAATTTGACAAAGCAGGCGTCATAAATTGCGCTGAGAGCAGGCGCTATATAGTCTTGATCGACGACATCGGGTAGGCCCATTGTGGAAGTACAAAATTGGCCGCAGAGCTGATCGGCCATGACGACATCGGAGCCACTGCCCGTGTCTAGGCGGTAGTAGCTGCCGTTCCAGAGCTGCTTTTGGTAGGCATGGCGGCCATGCTGCCACCAGCGCCGATACTGAGCTAGCACAATCGCCGCGTTGCCGGGGGCGCGCTTTTGCTGCAACAGGGTTTCACCGATGGCGATCGCCGCGCTCAAAGCCCCAATCCACAGCCCACCGCAATAAGCACTAATCCCCTGCAAGCGCCAGTCATCAAAGGTTTGATCCGGTGCGCCGCTGTTTTCTATCAAGCCATCACCATCAGTATCAAATTGCTTGCTGTAGGCCAAGGTTTCGACTATCGCAGGCCAGCAGTCTGCCAAAAAATCAACATCGCTGCCGCCCGTTAAGTGAAAAGCTCGCCATACCTGCAACACAAAATCGCTAGAGAGATCTTTCCACTGATTGCAGTCTTGATAGCTGGTGTAGTTGGTCGCTATCCAAGGATCTTCATTCGGTGCGCCCAAGTCATGAGGCGTTGCCCCTTTAAGCTTGCGCGGCGCGGTGTGATCTTGTTCTCCAATAGTGTAGTAATAGCCGATGATGCGCGGCTTTGAATCAGCGCTCGGAATTGCTCTAGCAAAGGCGCGCAGCACAGATTTTTCAAGTTCGGGCCATAGCAACAGCGTCGCAAATCCACCGTACAGCCGCACGTCTAAGCTTTCATACCAGCGGTAGTCAATGCACTCCAATATGCCAAACTGACCGACGGGATCATCCGCGCTTGCCGCCGACCACAAGCTGCCGCCGCTAGCGAGATCGTACAGCTCATTGAAGAGCGCCATTTTGAACCAGTCGGGCAAATCTTGTTCTAGAATGGGCTGCTGCCAAGCCTGAATTTTCTGTTGCCAGGTGCGATAGTGGTTAAGCGCGGTTTGAGCTAGTGCCCAAGCGTTGCGCCCTGTTCGGTTAAAAAAGTCGGTGTAGCGGCGATAGGCCAGTTTACCCGTAGCGAATTCGGTGACCGGTAAATCCCAGCTTAGGACAAAGGGAATCTGTTGGGTTTCGCCAGGAGCAAGGGTAAGCCGAAGGGCTATAGCGCCCCCAATCTGTTGATCGGTGCTAATGCCTGCATCTTCAAAGTTGTTTAATCGGCCCGTGGTCGCAAAGCTATCCCACAGCTCACGGCCATCGCCATCGGGCTCCCAGCGAGTATGATAAGTAGCTTCTGCCTTAGGGTGAGAAGCTGCTATGGCAAATTGACCGTCTCCTTCTTCGGGTTCTCCGCCCCATTCACCATCCATCACAAAGCCGACAGCTTTCTCGTCATCGCACACCAGCTTGTTGTAGTTTCCTAAGCTCTCTCTAAGCCGGGGCATATAATCGTAAAAAGGACTGCCGTCTTCTCGCTGCTGAATGTTAGGAGAGTTTTCACTATTGGTGAACCAGCCCACCATATTTTGCCAGCTCAGCATGATGCTAATGGTTAGCGGCTGATCGGTCGAGTTATGCGCTGTCCACACAAAGGTCGCGATTGGATAGCTGCTCTCTTGATAGCTGTTGGCCCAAATTGGCGAGAATTGTTCGCAGGTGATCTGCGCTTTAAATACATTCTCATACGCATACCAGCTACGTGGATAGAGCGCATGGTATTGGCCTGTGGGATGATCGGCGCTGCTAGCCGGATACCACTGCCAGCTCGAAAGTGCGGATGCTGCGGGATCGGTGCTCATGGCATAGGCGGTGCGAGTTCCGTCAGCCGTTTGCTCAAATACGCTGAACTGACAGCCTGGAAACGAATCAAAAATATGTTCGCCGCCGTCTAAATGCCACAGGTTGAATGAGCCGTTGGGCGATCGCCCAATACACCCAGCCCCAAATCCGCCCAACGGAGCCCCATGCTCTGGCCCATCATCCAAGTTACTGGCATAGCGAACGATGTATGGCGTTTCCCATTTTTTGCCAATCGGCCATTGCCAAGCACAGTCTGAAATATGGGGCCGCTGGTTCATGAAAGGAGTTTCGCGCTATAGGACACAAAAGAAAAGGACAAAACATCTGTTTGCCATCCCGGATTATCCTATGCTTTGCTCCTTGCGCCAATTTTTAGCCAATTTTTAGGGAGCTATAAAACCGTGACGTAAGTTTCTTTGCCTCGCATCGGCAAATGTCGCAGTCGTTGATTTTGCAGATCAGGATCTAGCCCCAGGTCTTCTAATGGAATCAAGCCGAGTAAAGGCATCTGGCCGGTCGGCAGTTCCACACAGTCGTAGCGGCCTTCTCGGCCTTCAACGGTCAGCTCTACGCCTTTGTACACGTTGAGCGTTTCGGGGCCCATTGCGGTTTGGGCATCAATGGTGCCTGCTAGCTTGAGCCCTAAGTGCTGAATGACGTTTGCGGGCAAACACAGGCGAGTTGCGCCCGTATCTACAAGCGCTTCTAACTGGTAAGAGCGCACCTCTGATGTCTCGATAAAACCGCGCTCCGACAGGTCTTGATCGATCATGTTAGTGAGCGTTAGCGTCACGATAATTCTACCCATGGCTTTATTGGGGGCTGTATTTGAGGCTGTCGGAAAAGGCATCATTTTAGGCCAGAGTGAGGCCAATAGATTGAGCTAGCGAACTATTTTTAATTTTAAGTGAAAGCCATGATTGCTATTATTTTATCCTATAGAACGTCTGTACGGTTTTTGGGCGGATTG
>JBGTIK010000194.1:0-8826 GCA_041745715.1 Phormidesmis sp. | reverse complement strand
AAGCAAGCGAATCGAGAATTTAACCGTCAACGAGTGAAGTGCGAGAATGCTCATGCAGGTATCAAGCGCTATCGAGCGGTGAGCGATGTCTACAGGAATCGTGTGACTAATTTCGATGACCGCTTGATGTTAAATGCAGCTGGACTGTGGAACTTCTACTTGGATGCGGCTTAAAAGACTGAGAAAGCCGACAAAGCCTTGTCTCATCGTTCCTCTTTATTACCCAACAAGCCTAATATCTTCGTACTTTTTTAGCTGCCCTTCGCGCTCGGCGGAGTCTACTTTGTTTTCGATGGCAATTACCCAGCGATTGCTCGGTGAATAGATCAAAAGATTGATGTTGCGCCATTCTCTACGAACTTCTACATCTGATAAGTCAGCAAGGTCAATCTCTAGCGGGCTGAGGGTCACGGCTGGTGATTGTGGTGGTGATGGCACATTAGCAAATGCGCTCATGAGCAGCTTTTTAAGAACGCGATCGCTCAGCCCATTATTTCTAGCCGGGTTGAGCAAAAAGGCCAAAAAGTCAGAATGTCTCAGCTCCTGCCTGACGTTACCCACCGCTTCAAAAATATTAAACTCCGACAGCATTGACTCCAATGCGTTTAGATCTGGGTTGTCAATAATGAGGTCTTTCAGCGCTTCGTGCAGTTCGCCGTTAACTTCACTACTAGGCAGCATTGTTAATGCGTCATCATAAATCTCATGGTTCGCGCAAAATAATTTGAGTTTCTGAAATAGTACGATATCAGTAGACTTTTAGGCTATTGACAAATGGGCAAGGTTTTGAACTTCACTTAGCAAGAACCTGATCAGGTCGTCATCTGGAAAAAATCAGCCTCCAAAAACGCTACATGTAGCGTTTTTGCATTTCGTTGAACCACTAAAATAAATGCGCGAACCATGAGATAAATAGCGCAATAATCTTTGATTCTCAAATTACTGTGCCCTTTTTAGCAAATCTGTACGACAGGCAACTCAGCTAAATTTTTCATCTATCCCAGCAGAAACTATAAAAAAGAACCCTTCAGATGTGCTGATTGTGAAATCTCCATACCCGGGGGCGATCGCACGAGCTCTCTCTTTACTATTGAACTCATCAGCTTCAGTTGCAGTGGTATGACTAACCTCAAGTCAATTTCGCTCACAGGCAGGAGCGATTGCTTCATAACTCTTTTCTGGGATGGTTGCGCAGACCCGACATCTCAAGCGCAGATCTAAACGCCTAGATAGCTCACTCAGAAAAAACTGGCGAACCAATGTGCGATCCATCAGTCGTCAATATGACCTTTGATGAGCCCGAACCGAATAGCGATACTGAAACTCAGCCGTCTACTCAACAACCGTAGAAAGTGGGCAACAGATCTGAGTTGAGCGCTTTGTGCCTTCTATCCGCTAGCTGCCATACCCGTCTGAAAAGCTTTCAAGGCTTCAACATGATTAGCCATCAGGATGCAACGCGACAGTAAAGCCAAATCAATACCTTCGACTTCTTCGCTGACTTCGATTTTTTCGTAATAAGGCTGAGCGTCACCGTTCTCTACAGAAGAGACTGAACCAGCGCGTAGATGATATAGATCAAGCACCCCGTCTTCCCAAAACCAAACCTCAGAAATTTTGAGACGCTTGTAAGCTTCTAGCTTATCGATGCCACCGCTAGACACAGTAACTTCGATTACAAGGTCAGGGCGACTACTGCTAGTCCTCAGCTTGTAAGACTCATCAGCTTCTCTTTTTACCCTACTAACCTCACTCTCCAGGGTCATCGAGCCTGTCGGTACAAAATCAAATCCGGCTAATAGTAGATAAAGTTCCAGAAGCGCCGCGATTCGCTTTTTGGCAGTCTCATGCGGTTCTCCCGGCATTTGCAAAATCTCCAGCGTGCCATCTAAATAAGAAAGCCGATATCCTGGCTGGTCTAGCAATTGCTCGACGGCCTTAAACTCGCGCCATGTCAATTGCTTAAATAAGAGGGGCGTCTCTTTGGTGGGTGGGGCTAGTGCTACTGCCGCCATCGGCTTTTCCTCTAAACCATTCATAGATCTTGCACTATTATATGCTGTGAACAGCAAAGGCATGATCAATTGCAATATCGTGACACCCCCTTAGCTCCTGAGTTCTAAGAGCATTTTCGAGTGAATTAAAAGTCCTATTCACGTTTTTCAATTGTTTTTGTTTGACTGCTTATTTTCAGCTCTTTAAATCCGGTGGCGGCATCGGGCACACGCTGAAATTCAAGGTGGGGAATGAGAGCGATCGCGGTTTCAAGCGTCGTATACACCAAACACCCATAAACAACATGCCCACCTCGACACTCACCCTGCGCATTCGAGACACTCATATGCAGATGAACGCCCGCTGAACTGAGCATTCCAGACAGTGTGAGAATTTCATGTTTGCCTGATAAAAGAGTGTGTTTATCTTGACCTGCGTAACGTAAATTTACCTGAGACAAGCTGCCGACAGCGCCTAAAATTACGGCTGCGCTAATTTGTTCTTTTCTCGCTAACTCTTCTAAGTCTCGGCGAATATCTGCGCCCGGTAAAAGCCTTAGCGCTATCGTCTCAGCAAGACTTTGAGAATCCCTAACAATGCTATGAGAGAGATTGTCAGGCATGTGGTTTTGGATGAGTGTGAGAATAAATCATAGAAAGGGGTGGCACTTCACGAGAAAAATAGCGGCCTAATAAACCATAGCTAATCAGTCCGACGCTCTCTCGAAAGACTAAGAATCGCCGCTTGCTCCGGTCTGTCCTAGGATTTAGCGGGCTAACGTGCGGAATTACCTTAAAGCCGAAGCTTTGGAAGGTAAGTAGCGATCGCAGCATATGGGGCGCATCGGTGACCAAGATGATGGTACGAACATCTTGAGGCGTTAAGAGTGCGGCGGTGAATTCTGCATTTTGATTAGTAGTCAAAGAACAGGGCTCTCCAGAAACCGTTGCTGCGGGCACTTGAGCGCTGATTAAATCGGCAATCAAAGGCGCATCAACGCGTCCGCTAGCAAAAATTAGCGGTGCTCGTTGGGCCTGCCATAGCTGCTCGGCTACTTGAGCCCGCATGGGATTATGCTGTGGGCCTCGGCCCAATACCACAATCGCTTGTGCTTTTTCGCCCGAATCCGCTGGGATAAAGCCTACCAGTAGCTGATTGCCAATACCGGTTAATATCGGTGATCGCGCTGCTAAATAAACCACTAGCAGCCCTAGACTCATTGCCATTGCTGGCTTTTTCCAGCGATCGCGCCGCCAAACCCAAGGCCAAATCGCCACCGCCACCAGCACCCCCATCACCACCGCCGGATGGTAAAGCACCGGCTGCGACAGCGCCTCTGTCACTGTCCAACTTAACTTTGTCCAAAGCCCCGTCGGCGATGCTTTGGGGCACAGCGCAGAATCTAACATGCTCAAGCCATTCCAATGAGTAGCAGCTATAAGGCTAGCGAAAAATTCTTGCAAGTCATGCCTTATAGACTACTTAATGGCTCCGTTTGATCGATCCTTAGTGAAAGGCTAAGCCAGTCCTACCAGCTTTTCGCTTAGCTCCCACAGCCGACCGGCCTTAATCTCGTCACCGGCCTCATTAGAAATTTCCTGACAAAAGGCATCGCGGCCCTCTTTTTGGCGATTGCCCCAGCTCCAGTACACTCCCGATTTATTAAAGCCTTCATCGGCGACAACTTGCGCGACGCGATCGCCTGACTCGGCCTCAGAAACATACCCACCCGTAATATTCTTTTGAAACAGGGGAAAAATCACCTGAAACAGCTTAGGCGCATCTCTAAACAAGCTAGATTCCGCCACACAGCCGGGATACAGAGCATTGAAAATAATCCCCGTTTCACCGTGATAGCGGCGGTGCATTTCCATCATGGTCAGCATGTTGCACAGCTTGCTATCTTTATAGGCTTTTCCGGGCTTAAACGCTTTGCCATCAATCATCGCAATCGGCGCTTTAAACCCTAGCTCCATGCCTTTTAGCTCACCGAGATCCGGCGGTGCCGGAATCGGAATTTTACCGCCTAGCTCTTTCGGATTAGCCGTTACTGTCCCCAAAGTAACCAAGCGCGGCTCTGTATGAGCAGACTTTTTCAAATCTTCTAACAACAGATTGCACAGCAAAAAATGACCCAAATGATTCGTCGCGACGCTAATTTCGTAGCCATCTACGCTGCGCTCCGGCGTCTTGAGTCGAGGCTTATATACCGCCGCATTGACCACCAGGGCATCCAAAGAACGGCCCATCGCGCGAAAGTCATTCACAAACTGTCGAACGCTATCGAGATCAGCCAAATCAAGCTTAATAATGCTGTAGCTGTCAGACGCAAGGCCCAATTCTTTGGCAACTCGTTCTGTTTTGGGCAAATCGCGGCAAGCCATCACCACATGCCAGCCTTTTTTAATCAGCGCCTGAGTAGCATATAGGCCCACTCCAGAGGAGGCTCCGGTAATAATAACGGTATAGCTTGACGACGGTTCCATGAAGCTTTTGTAAGGTAAAGGGCTATTAATCATGCTGCCATATGGTTGATACAATGCAACCAATCATTACCTTTTGCAACGTCAGGCTCATAAGTGGTCATTAAAATAGCCCATCGAAAAGAGTGTAAGAACGTCTGGAAGCAGTCCGTAAATGAGGGAGAACTTATGGATGCAGATGTTTGTGCTAAAGGCACTGCTAAATGGTGTGTATGGTCGTGAAAGCTAGATGCAAAAGCTCAAGCGCGCAGTGGCTGCCTGGCAGCACTTCCCTTCCGGCTTGCGATTTGAACCGCAAACCAGTGTGTAGCGGTGAATGCGCCGGTTTCTAGCCTTTCGGCCAGGTGTTCGCCAATATCTATCAGCAGCTCTTCGCGGGCCTGAACTTCCAGTGCAATGTAGTTCGAGAGCGTACTTAATAGCGCTAGGTATTTTTCAATGCTGTAAATTGACTGCTGCACTTGAATATCAACCGTACTGGGTGCAAAGAAGCCAGATGCGTTCACAGTGTCGGCAAACATTTCAAAGTTAGCTTGGTAGTAAGCTTGGGTGCGGCATTGTTCCTGCCCCAGATCACTGAGGCCATGACGGTCATAAATCGGCTGCAATGCCGCGCAAATTTCCGGACTGGGCTGTGGTGGGGTGGCCCATAGCAATATAAAAGTTCCAGTCGGCTTGAGCGCAGCGGCTGATTTTTGACAGGCTACTTCTGGCGTAATCCAATGAAAGGAGGTGGCGGCAATCACCGCATCAAAGGTTTGCTCATTGAGTGGATAGGCTTCAAAGGTGCTATTGACAATGCGGACGGCTGGGTGCCCTGCACAGGCTTGGCGTGCTAATACACAGGCCGCTGGGCTCGGTTCTATAGCGATGATGCTTAGTCCTTTGGCTGCCAAAGCGGTGGTCGCTATTCCTGGCCCACAGCCAATTTCGAGCACTGAGGCTGATTCGACTAGGTTCAGTCCGGCTTGGGCAATAACTTGTTCTATGAGGGTATCTGGATAGCTAGGTCTTGCCCATCGGTAAGCTTTGGCCGCGCCGCTATACCACTCTTGCCGGGCTTCTGGGCGGTGGTTTTGATCAAAAGATTGGTACCAGTCGTACCAGCGGTCTGATTGGGCGGTTTCCATAAGGCTAAGTTCTGGCTAAGTTCGAGATAAGTTGAAGAAGTCAATCTTTTTTTGATTACCTTCATAACTTCCTCACAGTTTTCAGCGATAAGTGAAGTTATACAAGTTATCAGTTTGACATGAATCCATTAAACACATTTATCAGTAGAGCGCTCTGGGCTATCTTGACCCGCTGATTTGATGAGCAGATCAGGCGCAGAAGGGGGCTTTACGAAGGAGATTTACCATGCTAACAGTTGCTGACATTATGACTCGTGAGGTGGTGACCATTCGCAGTTCAGCGAAGGTGACGCAGGCTATAGCGCTGATGCAAAAATATCAGGTGCGATCGCTAATCGTCGAAAGAGCCGTCCAAGGCGGTGCTTATAGCATTTTAACGGCCCGCGATATCGTCTATGGCGTCACGGCCAAATCGGCAGATCCTGCCAGCATGATGGTCTGCGAGATTATGAAAACACCTTGCCTTGCGGTAGAGCCGTATCTGAGCTTGCCTGCGGTTGCCAAACGCTTTTTAACTCAAAATATCAAGCGATCGCCGGTGGTTAAAAACAACCAATTACTAGGCGTGGTTTCGATCACGGATATTATCATGAAGAGCAATATAGACGTTTTTGAGCTACCTACTGATCTGTCGCAGCGGCTTGAAATTGCCTTGCGCCACAGTCGGCTGAGCTGGGTTGAAGATTATCAGCTTGAGCAAGAAAGTGAAATTGCTCGAGAAGTACTCGAAGAGCTTAGCTGCCGATAGCAGATTCTGTTGTCTAGGTAAGCATAGCGGCGCTCGTACACAGCGAGTCACTTGAGCTGTTGCTGTAGGTAGGTTTCATCTACATTGCTGCATTCCAGTGGCTGAAACTCTAGTTACGAACCGGTTGGATATCTGATACTGAGCTGATTGCGGCTATCGATAGTAATTGTTGCGCCGCAAAGATCCAGGTTGTTCCAGTTGAGTGGCAAGTAGTTTCCACTTAGTCGAATGGTTAAATTGGCTGTGCAGCTTTGATTGGCAGCCAGCATAATATTTTGAGATTGGCCCCTAGCTACGGTTCCGCTTAGAATCTCTCTTTCTGCAATTTTGAGCGATCGCAAATCGACGGTGCCATTATTAATCACGCTCAGCCGATTGTTCGCCGCTGTGGCTTGCGGTCCTTTGGCGTAGTCAACTACACACACCGTGCGATAAACGGCATGAGGGCCACAGCCCGCGCCAGCAATCGTCCAATTGGGCGAAAAGAGATTAGTCCGGTGTCCGCGACTCGGCACGCCATCATCCACAATTAGGCTAATTACCACGCCCTGTCCGGTGGGCGATCCGTAGTCAATATTTTCGCCTGCACCTAACTGCTGCACGCCAAATCGAGTAAGGCGTTGCGATAGAGTGCTGCCATCTGAGCCGCTATGGCCCGTTGCACCCCCTTGCTGATCTTGCGCGTGAGCTTTGGCCGCACGGGCTACGTTTTCTGATGGCGTCAGTGCGCCGACGGCTGGTTGATTGCGTAAAAAGCGAATCGCTTCTTCTACGGCTGGTTTCCCTTCGTTGGTTGTTAGCGTACAGTTTTGGCCGCAGCCATTGGGAATATTGCCTTGGGCATTCATCCGGGCCAAATACGCTTCTAAAATGGGAATATAGCTCTGTGGATTTTGGCGGATACGGTTGTGCTCTGTAATGATATTTTGCTCGATGGTGGCCCAGGTTGAAGGTCGGTTTGATTGAGCTACGGTCTGCGCTTGGGCTGCAATTGGCGATAGATCAGCGGATAGAGATGCCATTGGGTTGCTTGAGTAGACCGTCCCTGAGGCTGTAGCGATCGCCATCGATACAATCGCCATCGATGCGATCGCGCGATATCGTCTTGGCAAATTCATGCTAATCGACCTCAAGTTAATCTAAGAACACTCGACATATTGTACGGCGCTAGCGAGCAGCGATCGCCCCTCAAGCGCTCACTGGCAGGCACTGTCACAGCCGCCAACTTGAGAATGTTCATCAGCGATACTTCTAGCCGGTATTTTGCTTTGTACTTATGTTATTTGCCATCGTCATGCGCAGCGAAAAGCGCTGAAAATTCATCTAATTCTTCTACAGGCTCAGAGAGGTATGCATCATTATGATCGGCTAGCTGAGAATCAGAGGGCGGCGGATTTTTTAAGGAGCTAGCGGGTGAGTATGTGACGGGGAGCGTCTCTAGTGAAGTCTCCAACGGGCTCTCAGGCGGACTCTCAGGCGGACTTTCTAAATTGTTGTAAATATAGTCATGATCGTAGTGAATGGCGTTGGGGTGTCTGAGTACGGCAAAGCCTAGCTCGATAATTTTGTCGGCGGTAAAGGCTTCAATAATCAAGCTGACCATACGATGAGGGTGAATATTGGGCCGCCGGATAAAATAGTCTCGACGAGCAAAAAAGGTTTTTTCGTCTTTGGGGACAACGATGCCGTGGCGCTTGTGGGCCTCTTGCACGGGGCGAATGTATTCGCGGGTAAAGTCGTCTTGGTTGGGTTGCAAGTGGTAGAGCCGCTCGTGCTGCTCCCAGCTCATGGCAAACAGCAGCTTCAAAATTTCAAAGCCCAAAATGTAGCTGAGTACGCTGCTGTGCTCATGAGCACTGCCCATCAGACTAAGGGCGGTTTCTAGGTAGAGGTCGGGGCGCGATCGCGCATCTCTCACCGAATGCACGTACACCTGCCGAATGTACCTTCTCACGGTGATGTCATCAATGTCCGCTTGGCTGTGAAAGTGAGCCAAGGACTCATTTACCCGTTCGCGCGTGTCCGCATCGTGCACAATTCGAGAGAGCAGCCCTTCAGCCGTATAGGCATCTAAAAACTCGGCCTGCTGCGCTGAAGGAGTGGCGCATACCAAATGGCAAAGCGACAGCACGTACCGCCGCTCTTGCCAAGGCAAATCGGTCAGCCAAGCTCTGGCCTCAGGCGGCAGGCTAGATAAAACCGGAACCCTACTGTTGAGATCGAACGTATTCATTGGGCGTATTCATTGGGCGTATTCGTGAGACTAAGGTGCGATACAGATGAATATCTTCTGCCTTAGATTGCCCATATGAGCGATATTTCAGCTGAGATATGATGTGATCGTCGCTAAATCCAAGATCTCAGCCACCAGCGCCAGCTCAAGCTCGTAGGTGTGAGCGGTAAACCTAGACTCAGTGGCAGCCAAAATAAAAACGACAGCGCGATCACACCCAGCATGATCCAGCTCGCA
>JBGTIK010000193.1:0-17989 GCA_041745715.1 Phormidesmis sp. | reverse complement strand
CATGCGGTAGCAGCAAGTAGTGTAGGAATCATCAACACCCCGAACCAACCTACATAGAGGCGGTTTTCGGTGCTGGTGACCCACTGACAAAACTGCTCCCACAACGAGGCGCTTTGGCGCTGCTGTAGTGTAGTAGTCATTTTTATTATTCCGGTAGTTAGGTACGTATTAAGGGTTCGGCGACTTCAAAAGAAAGCACTTTACCGATGTATCTAATATAGCAAATGTAACGGAATGTTGCAAGCCTTTCAGTTTTATCTGAATGGATGTCTGTCGAATGGAGTAGCGATCGCGCTCACCTACAAACTCATTGGCAAACTTGCCTTACACCCGGCAATTAAGCCCCAAAGCTATCGCATCGCACCCATCGTACTTTTCCAGGAAAGCTCTTTACAGAGTACTTTCAGGGCTCTTTCATGTGCGCCAGTAAACAGCTCACTCGCAATCAAATCACCGAGCACTTGCTGAGTAAGCTGAGCCGCAAACCCGCCACCTGAGCGCAGCAAATGGCCATAATAAGTAAACTGTGGCTGGCTCTCAGCCGTCAAATGAAAATGATGAACCTCCGCTGTATCCATTCGACAAACGGGAGTATTAGCCGGTACGACCACCCGAGGAATGCCCTGAATGCCATAATCGTGAGGCTTGCCTTTCGCCAATCTGCCTACCAAAACCACGCTTAATAGAATGCAGGTATCTTGAATGAGATCAGGTGTAAAGATAGGATCTGGTGTGCTAGTCAGGCGCGGGCCGCTATTTAAAAACGCTGAGTTGAATAGCTGTGTATCGTACACAACGCCAACCGCCCAATGTCGATGACTATCAAATTTTACAAACTGGCCAAAGCCGTAGTCTTCCACGGTAGGCGGCTGGTCAACATCGTTGGACGTATCGAGCTGCACAACATAGTCGCAGTGCGAATTAGACTTGACGACCCTACCGAGACAGGTAGATGAGACCGAAGACGCTGATACTGTACGAGCAGAATAGACCATAGCTAGCAACTGTGCTGTGGATGTGCTGTGGATTTAAGGATATATCAACTCAGCGTACAATTGTATTAAAGCGGCTGACTAAGCTGACTAATGAGACTCTGTGTAAAATTTTCAAAAGCCAAGGGCCAGAAAGGTATTGCTGCGCTTTCTGGCCCTTGGCTTTTAAGTAGTTGCGATTGGCTAGTTAAGTAGTGTCGTTATCAATAACAGGCTTATGAAAACACTACTTGTGACGATACTACCTATGACGACATTGCCTGAATAATGTAATCAAAATAGGGCGCGGCTTCGGCGGCGTCAGCGTCGCTCATGAGTGGAAGAGAGGCTTCTTTGAGGCAGCGAATCGCTTCTACCATGCCAGGGACAGGGACATCGAGGGCATTGTACATTTCTCGGACGCCGATTAGGCCGATGTTTTCAATCGGATCTTTGTCACCGGCTAGGATGCTGTAGGTGATGAGGCGGAGGTACCAGCCGTAGTCACGCAGGCAGAGGGCGCGCTGCTTCTGGCCGTAGGCGTTACCGCCTTTGGCAATAAAGTCGGGGCGAATTTTCCAAAGTGCGCCGCTAGCCTGGCTGACGATTTTTTTCTCGTTCTCCGCTAGGGTTTGGGCGATGCGCATCCGCTGATCGCCCGTGCTTAAAAAGTTTTCTATCCCTTTGAGTTCGCCGCTAGTGGGGTAGCGCAACTCGTCATCTGCGTTGAGGATTACTTGGCTGACAACAGACATAGTTTTTTAATGGCGATAACTCTACTTATATTGCCAGTTTAGCGACTCCAGGGGAAACAAGGAAAGCACTATTGCCTATTTTTTTAGTGATTGGGATGGTAAAAACGAGGCGAAACGCTGCTAAATCGTGCCTGAGAAAAGACTTAAGAAATATTAAGCTGACCCTAGAAAGGCTTCAATCCTAACGCTGAGGTCTTGGCTGAGCCCAACAAAAACCGAAATAACTGAGTAAATGCGCCATACTAATAGCCCGGTTTAATCCTTGTCTTGAACTGCTTGTGTTGAACTGCCTGATTTGATTGCCTGAACTTGATTGATTGAACTTGACTCGCCTGCCCCTGCCCGCAGCTTTGCCGCTATGACCACACCTGCCGAAACCCCTTCATCTCAAAAGCAGTCAAAAACGACTGCTACTAGCCCCTTGAGCGATCAGCTTGGCCAGCCAGCGTCAGAGACCGTTTGGCCATCTGATCTGCCGGAGCCGAAATGGCAACAGGGAGAAATGCTCAAAGTCACAATCACAGATTTGACGAATAGCGGTGATGGGGTGGGCCGCTGGGAGGATCGGGTTGTATTTGTGCCGAATACGGTGCCCGGAGACGTGATTCGAGTGAAGATGACGAAAGTTAAGGGCACTCATGGCTTTGGCATTCCGGCAGGGATTGTGCAGCCGTCGCTGCAGCGAGTGCGACCGGCCTGCATTGTGGCGGATAAGTGTGGGGGCTGTCAGTGGCAGCAAGTGAGCTATGAGCAGCAGCTGGTTTCTAAACGAGATTTGGTGGTGGATGCGCTAACGCGAATTGGCAAACTGGAGAATGTGCAGGTCGATTCGGTGATGGCTAGCGAGGAGCAGTTGGGCTATCGCAATAAAGCGACTTATCCGCTGGGGCGATCGCAGATCAACGCTGTCCAGGCAGGCTACTACCGCAAGGGCTCTCATCGCTTAGTCAACCTCAATCAGTGCCCTGTTCAAGATCCGCTGCTCGATCCGCTCTTAGCTGAAGTTAAGGCTGACATCGAAGCGCGGGAATGGAAAATATACGATGAAAGGCTGCACAAAGGGCATCTCAAGCATTTGTCTTTGCGAGTAGGGCGACGAACCGGGCAGGTGCTGCTAACGCTGATTAGCCGTTCGGTAAAGCTCAAGGGCATTCATCAGCAGGCAGAGCAGTGGATGGCCCGCTATCCAAATTTAGTCGGGGTGCTGGTGAATCTAAATTGGCAGCGGACGAACGCTATTTTTGGCCCGGATACGTATGGCATGGCGGGGCAGTCGTATTTAGAAGAAGAATTTGCGGGACTGACGTTTCACATTCAACCGAGTACGTTTTTTCAGGTGAATACGGAGCAGGCAGAGCGGCTGCTAAATCATGTGCAGGCAGAATTGGCACTGACGGGTCAGGAGATACTAGTGGACGCCTACTGTGGGGTAGGAACGTTTACGTTGCCCCTGGCGCAGCAGGTGAAGCAATGCATTGGCCTGGAGGCTTTTGCGGAATCGGTGAAGCAGGCTGAGGAAAATGCCGTGCTGAATAAAATTGAGAATGTAGCTTTCAAGATTGGAGATGTGGCGGAATTGCTGCCGCAGCTGGAGGTGAGGCCAGATGTTGTACTGTTGGATCCGCCTAGAAAAGGCTGTGATCCTGCCATGCTAGAAGCACTGATAAACCTCAAGCCTGAGCGAATTGTGTACATTAGCTGCAATCCGGCGACGCTGGCGCGCGATTTGCAAGTGCTGTGTGAAGTGGGCAAATATCGGCTAATACGGGTGCAGCCTGCGGACTTTTTTCCTCAAACCTCTCACGTAGAATGTGCAGCCTTTCTGGTAGCTTAATTTTCAGAGATTTTAGGTGTGTCCTGACGGGCAGAGCCAGAGGTAAAGATCATGAAATTTAGCCAAATTGTGACAGCACTGGGAGATCAAGTAACGGCATCGAGCTTGGGCGCAGACCCAGATATTCAGTCGCTGGCGGCGATTCAGGAGGCAGACAAGACGGCTCTAAGCTATGTGGAAGGGCCTAAGTTTGCGGATTATGTAGCGACGACTCAGGCAGGGGCTTTGGTATTGCCGACTGATGAGACGTTGCAGGCTAGGGCGACTGCTCGCAATCTCCCTTGGATCAGTGTGAAAAATCCTCGGCTCATTTTTGCTAGAGCGATCGCCCTTTTCTATCAGCCTTTCCAGCTTCCGCCGGGCATCCATCTTAGTGCAGTGATCGATCCAAGCGCTGAGATTGGAGAAGATGTGGCAATTGGGGCGCATGTCGTGGTCCAGGCTGGGGTAAAGGTCGGCGATCGCGCTTGCCTCCATCCCAACGTCGTGATTTACCCTGGGGTCAGGATTGGTGCAGGCAGCGTGCTTCATGCCAACTGTGTGATCCATGAGCGCAGCCAAATTGGAGCCAACTGCGTAATTCACAGCGGCGCGGCGATTGGTTCAGAAGGCTTTGGCTTTGTGCCAACGGCCACTGGCTGGGAAAAGATGCACCAGTCAGGGGTAACCATTTTAGAAGACGGGGTAGAAATCGGCTGCAACTCAGCAGTCGATAGACCGGCGGTAGGCGAAACCCGCATTGGGCGCAATACCAAAATTGACAATATGGTGCATATTGCCCACGGCTGCAAAGTGGGAGAAGCCGTGGCGATGGCTGCGCAAGTGGGTATGGCGGGTGGGGTGACGATTGGCAATCGCGTGATTTTGGCGGGGCAGGTCGGGATTGCGAATCAAGCGCATGTTGGCGACGGGGCGATCGCAGCTGCCAAAGCCGGTATTCACCATAACGTAGCCGCTGGCACAACCGTCTCAGGAATGCCCGCCGTCCCTCACAAACTCTACTTAAAGTGCTCAGCCCTGTTTAGAAGACTGCCTGAGATGTCAAAGTCTATTAAGCAGCTTCAAAAACAAATCAGTATCGATGAAGCGGATTCAGAGCTTTCTAACAAATAGTAAACCGATTGATAACTTCCGTAGCGCTTCATTAAGTTCAGCAAAAGAGCCTATTTTTGATAGGTGAGCGTGTAAGCTTATAGGCAACGAAGACAACTGAATAACTCGTTTAGTTCACGTCTCTAAAGCCTCTCTTTTATAGGTTTGCCTCGAATTAGGCAGCTATATTTCAAGAGAGCATTTTAGTCAGTGACAACATCAGCCCACTTAGTTTATTGCTTCGCTAGCTCTCTGTTTTAACCAGGGCTTCTTAGTCTAATCGCTGTATAAAAGCAACCCATCTAGACTCAGCCAAATCAAAATAGATTAAAATATAGAGTCTCAGCCAGCGCTGTCCATATCCCTTTTGTGTGTTATCTGCTTTTGTTAACTGTGTTAATTGGTTAATGAATGTGTCATGAGATAGTTCCCCCTATTGCGAGTAAAGGAGGCTACTAGCTGTTCATTTCAAATAAACCCATTTAGGGCTGATCACCTTTGATCGGCCCTTACGTTTTTTAAACGTTCGCCCTTGTTGAGGTTTGCGTTTGCTGGAGCTTGCCTTTGTTTAAGAGCCAATATCCATGATTGTCAACTTAAAATATTTTGTCTGATTTTTTGATGTCGAAAGTGTGGCTGGCTTTGGTGATCGGCAATACTCGATTACACTGGGCGCTCTTTGCTGGCGATGAGTTTTGGGGTAGCTGGCATACGCCTCACCTGACGGCGGAGGCTGCCGCTCAATTGCAGCGGCAGTGGTTCCAATCAGCGGCTTGGCGATCGCTCTTTAATATTTCCTTGGCTGATCTAGTACCGAAGTCGAATGGGCAACCCTCATCGCTCTGGATCGCTTCGGTCGTACCTGCCCAAGCGGCTATGTGGACGAACGGCTCCGAAAAAAGTGCGATTCCAATTGAGGTGGTGACGCGATCGCATATTCCGCTATCTAACCTCTACTCAACTTTGGGGATAGATCGCGCGATCAATCTGTTAGGGGCAGGTAGCACGGTCGGCTGGCCTGTGCTGGTGGTTGATGGCGGTACCGCCCTAACCTTGACAGCAGGTAATCAAGATTCACTGTTGGGCGGTGCAATTATACCAGGGCTACGCTTACAGACAAAAGCCCTCACCCAAGGAACAGCGGCGCTAGCTGAGGCCATTAGTGCTAGGCAGACGGAACTATGGGAAATGGCGGTGCTGCCTGAACGATGGGCAACAGATACCGTGGGAGCGATCGCTAGCGGCCTCACCTACGGCCTCACCTCCACCCTGATTGACTATCTCACCGACTGGTGGCAGCAATTTCCAACTGGCAACGTCATCTTTACAGGTGGCGATGGCCCATTGCTTCATGCCCTTTTCAATCAGCACCTGCAAAAAACGAAAATCCCAAAGAAAACCCCAGAGAAACTCTCTAGGGTTCAAGTCGATAGTGATTTGATGTTTTGGGGAATGCGGGCCTATCGCAAAGCGCTGACTTGGGCGCTATAGGCATTCGCATTTATCCCAGCAGTCGCCTCTGGAATCGCCGCTTCACTATCAAGCTGCCTAAGTGCATTGACTCTGTTATTAGCATCGGGGTGAGTACTCAAAAACTCCGGTGGCGAACCTTGGCGTACGAGCTTTTGCATAAAAGTGACCATGCCGGTTTGGTCATAGCCTGCTCTACCCATAGTATTGAAGCCACTCTGATCGGCAGCATACTCAGCGTTGCGACTAGCAGGAAGTTGGAGGGCAATTTGGGTGCCAATGTTCACGAGCCGATCACGGTTCACGCCCAGTGCGCCTGTGATACCTTGAGCAATCGCCGCCTGCCGCATTTGATGCACCGAGTCGCGATTGACAATATGACCGATTTCATGGCCGATCACGCCTGCTAGCTCGGCTTCGTTGCCAGCGGCGCGCATCAGGCCAGTGGTGACATATACAAAGCCGCCCATCGTGGCAAAGGCATTAACCGATTCATCTTCAACGATTTGAAAGGTGTAGGGGATATTGGGGCGATCGCTCACGGCTGCCAGATCTTGGCCAATGCCGTCGACATAAGCATTCAGCGAATTATTGCGGTAGCGCCTCATTCCACCACTTGCAAATATCTGACGATTAATCCCACTACCCAAATCCACTTCTTGAGCATCCGACATATTTGAGAGCTGATAGACCTGAACGCCTCGAATTAAGAGATCGAACCAACCTGCCTGAGAGGGCTGCGCTGTGGTCACGCCAATTCCTAGCACCATCACCATTGCCATCAGGCCGTACACCATCCGGCGATAGAGCTTGTTTCTAAAGTTGAGCCAGCTAACGTTGAGCCAGCTAAAGTTCAATAGGTTTGGCATGGATTTGGTGAGGATGAAAAGATTCCTCTAAACCTTAGCGACACAGCCCTAAATTGTGGGATAAACTGTGACAATTCTCAAATTGCCAAAGAATCCATTCAAAACAGCTAAAAGGCTTGCACTACAAGGCTCACACCATTTTAATCGGAGAATCTGGGCGTTCCCTTCAGCCCCTTCGTAATGCTGAGGAAAAGTGTGGTTAAATACGGGGGTTAATGTCGCGCAGTCAGCTTGGACAAGTGAGGGAAAAACGATGGCAATTTTAGATTCTAAAGGACGACTTTTTGGCAAGCTCAGCCTGCTCGACTTAGGTGCAGCGCTGGCAATTTTGATGGTCATTTTTGGCATCTTTTTCTATCCAGGTGCGACTGGCTCAGTGGCTCAAGTCAATGCCAAGACTCAAGAAATTGAGGTGGATGTGATCGCTAGAGGGCTAACGGTACTGAATCCAGAAACCTTTCTCAGCGATCTGGCCAAGACAAAATCAACCAAAATCATTGTGCGCAACCAGCCCTATGGACAAATTGGGGTCAAAAAAGTGCAAGCTTTGCCTCGCAGCGTCGCGGTGCCTCAACCCGATGGCACAGTCAAATCTTACCCAGACCCTCGCCCTGAGCTGATCTACACCGCTGATATGCTGATCACGCTGGGTGGCAAAGCGCAGATTACCGCAGACGGCCCAGTACTGGGCGTACCCGTAAAAATTGGGACGCCGATAGAGATTGAGGGCCAAAGCTACCACTTTAATGTTTCGACGGTTGCGGTACGCGTATTGGATTGATGAGTTCCAAGAACGTTTAGAGCACTGGCGGCAATTAACGAACGGCAGTTAGTGAGCGGCAGTTAGTGAAAGCCGAAGGCTGTCGCTGATCTTCTCGGCAATGCCGGAGATCCAAGCTTCATCTTGCTGAGTATAGCTGCGCGGTGCATTGGCACCTAAAATTAAGACGCCGCGATCGCCTAAAGGCTGACAAATCACGCCCTGAGTATTTTCGGGCAAATAGTCAAATTCAATGCGACCTGGATAGATATTCAAATTGACCAGATAAATCGGCTTTTGCTTATCTAATACTCGCTGAATAATGGTGCCGGGATCAACAGTCGAGCTGCTGCCTAAAATGCCACGCCTGAGCAAAACTTGACCATCGTAATACACCACCACGCTACAGGTCACCGTATTGGTCAGCAGTAAATGAGAGGCCCAAGCCAGCTCGGTTTTGAGTGTCTCAGAGAGCTGCGGCATCAGCTCAAATCCTTCATCGCCGACTAATGTCACCGCGTCTGGAAGCTTAGGCTGAATCCGCTGCCACAGCAATCCCATTAAAATCAGCACCGCACTCAAAATCACTCCGAGCGCGTCGCCCCGCGCCTGCGAATCACTCAAAGCAGGCGTCGTCACCCGGTTGAGAAAAAGCAGCACACCACCCAAAGCACCCACTACAATCGGTAAACGTCTCAACACTTTATTTTGATCAGATCTAGCCATAACTGAGCCGTTGTTTGGAATGACAGGCAATGATAGGCAATGAGCAGAGACGTCATAGCCAGTGCGCACAGGTTCCTACCAATAGTGTATCTTTGGCGAGAACTGATTCCTGTTCGCCCGTTTTTAACCCCACCGTTTTTTTAGGATACAAAATGACTGGCCTGTCACTAGGCATTATCGGCTCAAGTTTATTAGGTGGGCTTTTGAGCCTTGGATTTGGGCTTGGGCTGAGCATCCGAGGCTGGCAACCTTCAACGAGCCTTAACCTAAGTGCGGTCGATATTCGGCCTCAGTGGGAGTCAGCTTGGCTCAAAAATCTGATTGCCGATGATCCGGTGGCTAAGACAATTGTCTCTAATTATCTCTCTGGGCTTTCTTCGGCAGGCTATTTATTGGATGAGCAAGGCGTTTGGGTGGCGGCGGGTCAGTTTCCGATGGCTCAGCATCAGGGCAACACTCGCAAACCAGCGGCTTCTATTACTAAGGTCGCCACAACGCTAGCAGCGTTAGAAACTTGGGGGCCAGCCTATCAGTTTGAAACGCTGGTAGGCTGGCGAGGGCGATTTGAGAATGGCGTGATCGAGGGCGATTTGATCATTGAAGGGAGTCACGATCCTCTGTTTGTGTGGGAGGAAGCGATCGCGCTGGGCAATGCCCTTCAGCAAGTGGGCGTGCGCCGGGTAACGGGCGACCTAATTATTGCTGGTAACTTCACGATGAATTTTGAGCCTGATGCAGGCACCTCTGGGCAAATGCTCAAACAGGCGATGAATGCCGCAGATTGGGATGATCCGGTGCTAACGGCATATCAAAATCTGCCGCAAACGCCACAGCCAGCGGTGCAAATCGACGGCCAAGTTAAAGTGTCGTCTGTGAGCTTGAAAGCTGAGGTCAGTGGCTGGTTGGTGCGTCATGGTTCACTGCCGCTAGTGGCAGTGCTCAAGGCAATGAATATCTATAGCAATAACGCAATGGCTGAGCAGATTGCTCAAACGCTAGGCGGGCCTGAGGTTGTGATGAGTAAAGTCGAGGCAGTGGGCGTCAGCGCCAACGAGATTTCTTTAACCAATGGCTCAGGGCTGGGCGAAACCAACCAAATGTCGCCGAGAGCCGCCGTTATCATGCTGCAAGAAATTCAGAAGATCTTGCAGGTGAATCGGCTGACAATTTCTGATATTTTCCCGATTGTAGGCACTGATGGCGGCACCGTTCAAGATCGCAATTTGCCTAGCAACGCGGTGGTCAAAACGGGCACGCTGGCGGTGGTCAGTGCTTTGGCGGGCGCGGTGCCAACTGAGAAGAAAGGTATTGTGTGGTTTTCCCTGCTGAACTACGGATCTGATCTGGACGGTTTGCGGATGCGTCAAGATCAGGTGATTTCAGCGATAGAGCAGCAGTGGGGAAAAGCAGCGGCAGTGCCGGTAGAGATGCGGACGACGGTGGTTATTGGCCAAGGAGCCTATCGTTTTGGCGATCAGCAGCGCAATCAGCCCATTTCTGCTCAATCTCAGGGTCCTGTAAGTTCGACTCAGCCTGCGAATTGATGCTTTGGAGGCCAGCTTATAGGCCATCGGGTAGGTCATCGGGCACAATTTCGGTGATGACCTCACCTTCTGGGCCGCCCGTAATCACTACGGTGCCCTGCTCTAGGTTGCCGACGGCTTTAGGGCCTTTGAGCGAAACTTCGGGGTTGGCAGCTTGCTGGTAGCTGACGCTGCCCTCGGCTTCAATCTCTTGAGAGTTGGTTTGCCAGGTTACTTTATCGGCGAAGAGGCGAGAGTCGTTTTCTTCCCCACGCGCGCGAACGTTGCCGATGAGATAGACGATTTCTTTGTCTAAGTCTAAATTCGCTTGGCTAGCAGAAACGGTGATTTGGCGATCGCGCTTCTCCATTTCCACCGGCTGATCGAGCCTTACCGTTTGCGCATCAACATCCCAGATTGCCTGTTCGCTTTGCACTTTGAGCGCTTGAGCAAACTGATCGAGCTGTACGGACTCTTCAAGGGTGACTCTGTTTTCAGCTAGCTCTACCTGCCCTTTAGCGCCAATTAGGCGATCGCTGACGGTTTCATACGCCTTGCTCTCGTACTGCTCTACCTTGATTGGCTGCTTCGCCTCAATCACCTTACGCTGAGTAAACCAAGCTAGCGATTGCGAGGCAAAGGTCATCCAGGGCGTATTTTTACTTCTAGCCAGCACGCCGCCGATTAGATCAACGCGGTTATCTTGATTAGACACCACCACTACTTGGGCTATTGCTTCTACGTCGGGCGTAAACCCAGTGACCGGGGCCTGCTCCGGCTGCTCAAAAGAAAGCTGCGCTCCCTGATTGCCCGGATCAAAAGACGTAATGAATGTCTCACGGTCAAAATTTGATGGCGTTTCAGAAGGTTGTGTAGTTGATAACGCTTGACTCTTTTCAATTTCTTCAATCGAGAGCGGCTCTGAGAGCGGTGCTACCGGTGTAGGCGCAGCGCTGTTTGCATCAGCATTATCGGCATCGGTTGAAGCGATATCGGATGAGGCAGCCTCGGTAAATTGTTCATCTTTGAAGTTGCCCATCACTAGGAGATCTTGCTTAGGCTGCCACCGGAGCCGCTCCGATTCCAAAGTCAGCTCATCTTCTAAGCTCTTAGCGACCAAGTGGCCTTGCAGAAACAGCGTTTCTCCATTTTGCTGCACCTCGCCTTTGTCCGCCGTCACCGTGTAGATCGTTTCACCCGCCTGAAAAAACTCACCTTCTAGATCCACTAGCTCAGCTTTTTGGCTGTCTGGGCTATACTTCACTGATTTCGCTTTTAGCCGCCACAGCAACGTCCCGTCCGCATCGGGCTGCTCTAAGGTAACCGCTTGCAGCGTTAATTCAGCCTTAATAGAATCGTCTGAGCTGGGATTTGTTAATTTTGTACCGGTACCACAAGTTCGCAGCGCCACAATCAATACTACGACCACTGCTGCGATCGCCGTTCCTCGATACCACCGATTAATCTTCACTGCTCCCCGGTTCTCCACAAAAGTCAGGCGCTATTAATCTATCCTATTGAAATAGAGCCTATCGGAACAGAGCCACATGGCACTACTAATAGAGCCACCCAATGAGTCGCTTTTAGGGATGAATCTCAGCGCCATCTAATAGCGAAATATTGGATAAAGGGCGGTAGGTGTAGTTGCTTTGGGCGTGAGTTTGAGCGGAGGGTTGAGAATGCGGGTGATTGCCTTTAACATGCTTGCGAATGTCGTCTTTAACGCCATCTAAATCAATGTAGCGATCTGAGACATTGATCAAACTATCACTTGTCATTGCTCTTAAACTGACGACTTCGACTCGAACGCCTTTGTAGCTAGCGGCATCGACTGCATAGGCCAAATCGCCATTGCCACTGACCAAAACTGCCGTATCGTAGCAGTCTACTAAAGCCATCATATCAACGGCTATTTCCACATCTAAATTGGCTTTTTTAGAACCATCCGGGAGCTGCACCAAATCTTTGGCAATAACTCGATATCCATTGCGCCGCATCCACAGCAAGAAGCCTTGCTGCTTTTCATTAGCGCGATCAACACCAGTGTAGAAAAAGGCGCGAAACAGCCGAGAACCTGCTGTTAGTCGGCATAGTAGCTTAGTGTAGTCAATTTCGATGCCGAGCTGTAAAGCTGCATAAAACAGGTTGGAGCCATCTATAAAAATAGCGACCCTCCCCCTATTTTCTAATACCTGTTCGGGGGTAAAAACAGAGTCGCATCCTAAAGTTTGATGGCTATTTAGCATTTATCTTCTCGCTTGAATTTTCGTTTAATAAAGTATTGAGCTAAAAAAATGGTTCGACTGCGAGAATTACTCGTGCCTTTTTACTTAAGTTTTGACCAAAGTCGATCCTAAATATCCGCCTCAAAGCCCGTATTAAGAAGTTGCCTAGAAGTTGCTTCAACTGGTATTGAGCTGATGTCATTTGGCTGGCGGTTAGCGTTTGCCCTGTATTATTCCCTGTGTAATTGCGGTGTGCTACGGTGCTCTTCTGGAGCACTTATTATTCTGCGCTTTTAGTCATGTAGTGCAATAGTTAGGTAAATTGAAAAGATAATGAATGATTTTAAGGATATTTTCTAAAGTAGATGCAAGTTTCAAATCTGAAGCAAGTTAATAAAATCGTAGCAAGACAGCGACTTTAGGCTAATACTACAAAATGAATTTAAAGAAATGAATTTAAAATTGATTTTGCTAAGTAATGGCAGCTAAATGAATCATCTAAAAACCGTGGTAAAACGTAGGGCGAACTCAGCATCTAGGGCGGCTTGCGTGAATTTTGGATTGCTCGTTGAAAACACTGCGGTAGCCTGCAAGCAAGGTGTATTGCAAGCTTCTGATGATAGATTGAGCGTTGACTGTACGCTGGCTAGGTGCTGATTATATAAAGGGCTGGCCTATGTGATCCAATCATACAGTACAGATTTTTGAGTGCGGCTAGAGTAGGCAGAACTTAATCTCTTCTCAAGGAATGGGCAAGAATGCGGGGTCAAATGAATGGGTTAAATTTTTTAGATCAATCATTTGATTCAAATGTGTAATCTAATTCATTACTTTTTTTGCTCATCTGTCGCGCTGCGATCGCAACTTCTCCCTAGTTGCAAACTCAATTAAGCAATCAAAGCCTTGGCCCGCTGCCGTCTGCCCCTAAATCACCCTGATCTCAATTCAGTCTTACAGAAGGCAAAAATATCGTGGTTGGGCAAAAAAGCTATCGAACCGATAGACTTCTAACATGGCAGGATTGTTCATATTTTGTTACAAATGATAGTGCACTTCTCAAGTAGGTATTTACCTCAAGCATGTTAGGTGGTCTGCTAGGTTCTCAATCTTCCTCGACGGATTTTGGCGAAAATATGCTGAATTCCGTTGCTCGTCAGGCTATTCAGCAACTATTTACCCGCAGCGAGGCGGTCGAAGTTTCGATTCGCTGCTCGCCTTCTAGCAAAATTTTGCAGGGGGTGGTGGATAGTTTTCAGATGAAGGGTCGTGGTTTGGTGATCCGCAAAATGTTTGAAGCTGCCGAGATGGAGTTTGAAACGGATGCGGTTTCCATTGATGTGGCCGGACTCATGGGCGGCAAAATTCGCCTAAAACAAGCAACTCATGCGATCGCTACCGTCGCCATGACCGAGGCAGGGATCAATAAAGCCTTTAAAGCTGATTTGGTTGAAAAGCATTTGCAGAATGTCGATACCGAAGAAGTGACTAATCTTTCGGGGGGCGATCCGATTTCCTTCCGAGAGGTCAGCATCGTTTTGCTGAGCGATCAGCGCGTGAAGATATCTGCTAAGACAGATTTGCCCAATCGCAGCGATATTCCGATCTGTCTGTCGGCTAAGGTGAGCGTAAAACGGCGGCGACAGGTAATTTTTGATAACCCTTGTTTTGAGCCGGAAGGCATCGCCGAGGATATGCAATGGCTCTCAGAGGCGCTGATGCCTGGGTTTGTGGGGGTCTTAAACAAAATGGTTGATTTAGAACGATTCGACCTAGATGGGGTGTCGCTGCGAGTCAACCGGCTAGAAGTTGAAGGTAAGCGACTGCTGTTTAACGGCTACGCAGAGATTGAGCATTTTCCGGGTATGTGATTAATGATCTATAGCCAGTGGGGAGCTATAGCTGTACGCTACTGAGCGAGTATTCGCGAGGAATAGCAAGCTGTGGGGCTGATCGAATTATTTTTGTCGGGTGGGGTGGTAATGTGGCCGCTATTGGCTTTTTCGCTGTTAGCGACCACGCTGGTGTTAGAGCGAGGCTGGTTTTGGCTACAGCTCATCCAGCCTCAAGATCAGTTTATTCAGAAAGTACTAAAACAGTATGGGGAACAGCCACAAACGGCGATCGCGAGCCTGAAGGAAAACACGCAGTTCCCCATAGCGCGGATTTTTTTAGCGGCCCTGACGCTAGAGCAGGGCACACCGGAAGATTTTCGATTGGCGCTAGAAAGCGCTGCTCAAGCCGAGATGCCCTTACTCAAACGATTCAATACAGTATTTGAGAGCATTATTGGTGTTGCCCCCCCTGCTGGGCCTGTTAGGCACCATCTTGGGCCTAATGACGACATTTGCGTCCTTGCGATTAGGAGAAGCGATTGGCACCGCCACTGAGGGAGCCAGTGGCAGTTCAGCCGGGAATGTGACGGCAGGCATTAGTACGGCCCTAGTTTCGACGGCGGCAGGGCTGCTAGTGGCGATTGCAACCCTGCTATTTGCCAATCTTTTTATGGGCCTTTACCGTCGGCAGCGGGCTGCGATTGAAGCCTACACTGGCCGTTTAGAGCTGCTGTACCGGCAGTACTACCGACAGTATCTAGCTCGACAGAAATCAAACCATTAGCGTTCAGTTGGCCGTGACGTATCTGGCTTAATCGATGGCCTAATCGATGGCCTAATCGATGGTTTGAGTGATAAATAAATTTAGGTGGTAGCGATCGCTATCTTTTAGTCCCGCTATTTGCCCTATTCTATTTGGGTCATTATCGTTTTAGATTGTTTCTTTCTAAGCCCTATGCGTCGTTCTAGATTGATATGGGTAGCCAGTATTATTACATTTCTCTTGACGGCTTTCTTGATTGTTGCAGCCGGATCCACTCCGATCAAGCAGGCTGTCGGCTTACCTCGGCAGGTCAGCCCCGATACTCAATCAGGTTTATCGGCAGCAGGATCTAGCACCAGTCCTACCGATTTCACCTGGAGCAGTGCGGTTAATAATAACTCTGATGATCTTGCCAGCAATCCTTCTGGCGATCTTTCTGGCACTCCTTCCAGTAGTGCGGCAGCAGCGATCGCTCCAACTCAAGCGGCCCCTAGCTATCAGCCGCGAGAAGCTGTGTACCTAGCGGATCCTAGCAATTATGGGGAACGCTTCAGCCAAGATGCTGCTGGCAACCCGATTAATCATAGCTATATTGTTGTTCTGCACGAAACGGTCGGTTCGGCCATGAGCGCGGTTAATTTGTTTCAAACGCCGCATCCTCGTGACGAGGATCAGGTCAGCTATCATTCTTTGATTGCCGCCGATGGCACGGTGATTTATATTGTGCCGCCAGAGCAACGAGCTTTTGGCGCGGGTGATTCTTCTTTTCGCTCGGCTAACGGTGAAGAGGCCGTGGTCACGAATGCTGGATTTCCGCCTTCGGTGAATAATTTTGCCTATCATATTTCGCTAGAAACCCCACCCGACGGGCGAAATAATGGGGCCACTACCCACAGCGGCTACACCCAAGCTCAGTATCAGTCGCTAGCATGGCTGCTATCGCGCACCACGATTCCCGATGATCGCGTCACGACTCACAGAGCCGTTGACCGCTCTGGCTCACGGATTGATCCCCGATCCTTTGAACCTGAGCGCCTATTAAGTCTTTTGCATCAGTATCCGAGTCGATTAGCCCTGAATCAATAGCCTTCAAAGCGCTTTTACTCGGCAGGGGTTTGATTGGACAACACTCAAAATCAACGGTTTAAAGCAGCTTTTAGCAGGGCTTTGATTTGGGCTTTGAGCTGAGACTTGAGCTGATCAAAGCCTGAAGGCTTTTGCTGCTTAATGACGGCAGCAGCTTTGCCTTCGGGATCATTGCGGTAGCGGTAGTGCTCCCATAGGTCGCGGTAAGGGCCACCGGGGCACATGGGTGTGCCTGCCCAATGCAAGTAGCGAAGCGGGCGATCGCCGTCAAACAGCTTTTCGCCGCGCCGCTCAAAATGGGGCGATCCCCCCCAGCTCCCGGGTTCAGGATTAAGCATGGCAGCATTAGCCTTAACGATATTAAGCCGACGAGGAATCGCGCTGAGTACGAGGTAATTCACAATTGGCTGATCGGTCGTACCGCTAGAAAAATCAAAATATTCGCGGTGAGCCGCGCATTCTGTGAGCACTTCGTAAAGCCTTTCCAGAGACAGCACGCTTTTTCTAGATCCCCACAAACCGCTGTTAAACACGTCTTGCAGCACTTCGAGGCTGAATATTTTTTGCTCCGGCACAACTGCTGAAAACACCTCTTCTAACCCCCGCTTGTAGTGATAGTCGCACCAAATAAAGTCAGCTTGATCAAGGTAGGCCAAGGTATCGGTGACAGGCGTGAAAAAAAGAATGTCGGTATCGATGTATAAAAACTCGTCAAGCGGGCCAAACCAAGCGGCTAGCTTACGCATTTTATTAGGTAGGGCCAAGAAATCGGGCGGAAAGATTTCGCCAATTCGGGTCGTGAGATCAGCTAAAAACGCTAAATCCGGAAATAGCTGCACCTCGTATAGTTCGCCTAAGCGGGCGGCAACCCCTTGATGCTCGTCGTTGAAAGGAATTAAAAAAACCGGAATATCGGGATCGTAGCGGCGCAGGCTGCTCATCAGGGCGATCGCATTTTCCTGAACTTTGTCGTTGGCAACAATATATACGCCGCGCATGATTGCTTTCCGTTTCTAATTCAAGGGCTCATTCAAGGTCTAGTTCAAAACTTTGCGACCAGATTTTTCCAAATCTTCAACGACTTTGAGCAGCGTCAGGGTGGTGTCACAGGCTGAGGCCGTCATTTCAGCGCGCTCACCGGGATCAGGTAGAGCACTACCGTCAGCTAAAAGGTTCAAAATGCCTAGAATGCTGCTGAGATGCGATCGCATTTCATAAGAAGTCTTGGTCACTGTCTCTTCCCATTCTGATAGCTCGGGGCCATACACATCGCCTTTTATCTGCTCAGAAAACTGCATAGCGCATAGCTGAGCGTAATAGCCGCCCTTTTGCAAAAGCTCAGAGTGAGTCCCGGTTTCGACCACGCAACCTTGATCTAGCACTGCAATTTGATCGGCGTTCTGCACGGTTGAAAGGCGGTGAGCAATCACTAAAGTAGTGCGATCTTTACTTAGTTCGTCGATGGCCTTTTGCACTAAGCGCTCAGAAATTGTGTCTAGGGCGCTAGTGGCTTCATCTAAAATCAAAATATCGGGGTCTTGCAATAGGGCTCTAGCAATCGCTAGCCGCTGCCGCTGCCCGCCTGAGAGCAATACGCCGCGATCGCCAATCAGCGTATCAATACCCTCCGGCAGCGCCACAATAAATTCATGCGCATTAGCCCGGTAAATAGCATCTTTAATCTCATCTTCCGTAGCTTTGGGGCGACCGTAGGTAAGGTTATCTCGCACCGACGAATTGAATAAAAATGTATCTTGACTCACCACCCCTAGCCGCCGCCGAAAGCTTTTGATTTCAAACTCTTTCAGATCAACGCCGTCAATCTCAATGCTGCCTCCGGTGGGATCATAAAAGCGCGGCAGCAGGTCTGCAATCGTTGATTTTCCTGCCCCTGAAGCGCCTACTAGCGCTAGCGTTGTGCCCTGTTTCAAATACAAATCCACCTTTTTGAGCACTGGCTCATCGCTGCCTGGATAGCAAAAGCTCATTTGATTAAAGCGAATGCCCTTTTGCAGTGGGGTATAAGAGCGATGCCCCAAACTCATGAAAGGCTTTCCTTCGCGCTTAATGAACTCGCTGACAA
>JBGTIK010000192.1:0-14724 GCA_041745715.1 Phormidesmis sp. | reverse complement strand
GCAAATTGCCACCGCATAGCCCTTCTCAACAAGCTGTGTGCAGTAGCGCTCTAGAGCATGGTGAGGAATCCCTGAAAGCGGAACCCGGCCAATTGCTTTACACGCATCTTTACTGGTGAGCACCAGCTCTAGCTCACGGGCGATCGTAATCGCATCTTGAAAAAACGTTTCAAAAAAGTCTCCCACCCGAGACATCAACAGTGCATATGGATGCTGATCCTTAATTTCGGCGTAGTGGCGCATCATTGGTGTCATCGCCTCACGGCTGACCTCGCGGTAATCGGCGTAGCGCACCGTATGCTTGGCGAGTCGTTCAGGGATGCCGTAGTTTGGCTCAATTTGACCAGGTTGACTAGGTTGACTAGGTTGATTGAGTTGATCAGGTTGAATCAAGGGCAGATCCGCAGCTTGGGAGGCAGTCATAGAGGCTGGTAATGAGGGCACTGCTTACAGTTTAAGGGCTTGTGTATGAAGCGATCGCCGCACCGTGATGATGAAATGAGCTTACCGAGCGCGGTGTCAGTGATTGATCCCTACGGCGGTCGGATTCAACATACGCTCAATAGATGCCGTGGCTACCAGCTTCTAGAATAGGCTTAAACTAGGTAATGCCCTCCGTTCGCTAAGCCCTGCGCTGATTGACTTTATATGCTCATCAACCATCGATATCAGGTGATTCGCACGTTAGGCGAAGGTGGCTTTGGCCATGCCTATCTGGCAGAAGACACGCAAATGCCTTCGAGCAGGCGATGTGTGATTAAGCAGCTCAAGCCAGTGGTGACGACGCCTGAAGTGTATCAAATCGTGCAGGAGCGGTTTCAGCGAGAGGCAGCGATTCTAGAAAAGCTAGGCGAAAATCATCAGCAGATTCCTCGGCTGTTTGCTTACTTTAGTGAGGGCCAACCGCCGGATAGAAAGTTTTACTTAGTGCAGGAGTGGATTGAGGGCGAAACGTTAGAGGCCATCGTGGCTGCTAATGGCCCGTTGGGTGAAGCTCAGGTGCACTCGATTTTGTGTTCGCTTTTACCCGTCTTAGACTTTATTCATGGCCAAGGAATTATTCACCGCGATCTAAAGCCAGACAATATTATGCTCAGAGCGGGCACGCAGCAGCCGGTGCTGATTGATTTTGGGGCGGTGCGGGAGACCATGGGAACGGTGTTTAATAGTCGCAATCACCCGACCAGTTCAATTGTGATTGGCACACCGGGCTATATGCCTTCTGAGCAGGCGGCAGGTAGACCGTTGCCTTCGAGCGATCTGTACAGCTTGGGGCTAACGGCGGTGTATTTGCTGACCGGCAAGTCGCCACAGGAACTAAATTCTGATCCACAGTCGGGGGAAATTATTTGGCGGCATGAAGCAGCGCATGTGAGTGAGGCGCTAGTGGCGGTGCTTGAGCAGGCAGTGCAGTCTCATCCGCGCGATCGCTACAGCAGCGCTCCCCAAATGCTAGCAGCCCTTTTAGGCGAATCTGCTCAGGTTACTCAACAGGTTAATCAGTCTGCTGCCCATCAGCCAGTGGCTTTCCCGTCTGCTTTTCCGGCTTCAGCTAGTCATCTAAAGACGATGGCCGTAAGTCCTGGTTTGATGAGCCCTACTCACAATCAAGTTTCAACGTACCAGCAGCCCCTACAGACCGCCGCTAATAGTGAGTTCAACAACACCGTTGTGGCAGCAGGCGCTAACAACAGTTTTACTCACGCCAGCACCCAGTCAGATATTGAGTCAAATACTCAATCATCTGCTCCCAAAAAGCGGCTTCCTTTTATACCTGCTTTCACCCCATTGACGATGGGTCTAATTGCTGCCGCCGTTGGCGGTGGTTTAATCGGGAGTGGGCTGCTGATCAGTCGCTCAATGGGCGATCAGACAACGCTTCAGCCGCTAGCTTCTCAGCCGCAAGCCGATAAAGATAGCAAAAGCGAGAAAAATCCTAAAGCCGACGATCCTACGCCTGCTGCTACCGATGAGGCTGAGGGTACAGATGAGGCTGAACCTGTACCAGCTAGTGACGAGAGTAATCTACCGGCAGATGAACCGCCTGCGGCTGATTTAGCGCCAGTAGCTGTTTCTAATACGCCGCAAACGTCAGGTTCACCCGCTAGACTGCGCCAAGATCTCGGCGCTGAGCGCATTAATGTGTTCCGAAATCCGACTGCGGATGAAGCCCCCTTACACTATGGGCTGCCTGGCGATCGCATCACCACTTTCCAATCCACCCAAGGCAGCGATGGCAACACTTGGATTCTCGTCCGATTTGAATCCGGGGCCGAAGGTTGGATCGCTCAGTCTTTTGTCACCAGCGCTGAACCTGCCGCCTCATCTACTAATAGCGCTGAGTATAATGGTGCTGACTCTGCTAGTGCTACAGCAGGCGAGCTAGTTGGCCCTCCCGGCGCTCAAATTAACGTCTATGCCAGCCCTTCTACCTCAGCCAACTCTCCTCACTACGGACTCTCCGGCGATGTTGTCACTATCCTTAATGCCACCCAAGGCAACGATGGCAATACTTGGTACCAAGTCAAGTTTGACTCCGGTGCAAGCGGCTGGATCAGCGCTAGCGATCTCTCTGCTTACTAAGCCTACTGAGCCTACTGACGCCTTTCTTACGTCCGCTTTTTTGCCCTTTTTCTTTACTCTTCCCTTTTTCTTTACTCTTAATAATGACCCAAACTGCTCTCATCACAGGTGCATCCAGCGGCATCGGCCTAGAACTCGCTAAAGTCTTTGCCCGCAACCAGCACAACCTCATTCTGGTTGCCCGTAGCGAAGACAAACTCAATGCGCTCCAGCAAGAACTATCCCGGCAATACGCTATCGACGTGGTTGTTTGCGCCTACGATCTCACTGACAAAGACGCACCTGACCAGCTCTTTAGCCAGATTCAAGCGCAAAATCTTACGGTAGACGTGCTGGTGAACAATGCAGGCTATGGCGACTATAGCGAGTTTGTCAGCAGCGAATGGGAGAAACTCCAGGGCATGATTTTACTTAATGTATTGGCAGTTACCCATCTAACTCGGCTGTTTTTACCGGGGATGGTCGCTCGCGGTCGCGGCAAGATTCTTAACGTTTCTTCGACCGCTGCATTTCAGCCCGGCCCGATGATGGCGGTTTACTTTGCGACCAAAGCCTATGTGCTTTCGTTGAGTGAAGCGATCGCTGCCGAAACCGAAGATCAAGGCATCAGCGTCACCGTGCTTTGCCCCGGCCCAACTCAATCCGATTTCATTGATACTGCCAACATGGACAACATGGCGCTTGCTAACAATATTTCTACCGACAAAATTCCAACCGCCGCCGAAGTCGCCGAATTTGGCTATAGCGCCCTGCAAAAAGGCCAAGTTGTCGCCGTCCATGGCCTCGCTAATCAGCTCCTCACCTTTTCCACTCGGCTAGTGCCTAGAGGGCTATTGCGCAAAGGCGTTAAGCAATTTATGGCCTCAAAATAAAGCCCCTCAGCCAAAACATCTCGCCTTGGCTTAGCGCCAAGGCCACCGCACCTTGAAAGAAATTGAATCCTGTGAACGATCTACCGCTTCTTCTTCCGGTGTTTGGATTTCTGGCGTTTGGATTTCTGACGTTTGGATTTCTGGGGTCTCGATCTTTAAAGCTTGCTGATCAGTTGATTCCCCTTTGCCCGACACGGGTTTCTGCCAACGCCCAGCATTACTCGCTGCGGCTAGCCCCATTCCCCCTAACATTAGTCCCATTCCAGACGCCTGCACGCTACCCAACTGGGTAAACCACTCAAATAGCTCCACCCCTACAAATAGCAAGACAAAACCAGCTAGCCAAACTCTCATGGCATTTTCCACTCAAATATCTGTCGCTCGGTGATTAACGGCTTCAGCATACACCCTCTGCAAATAATGAGGCTCGAAGGCGAATGGGGGGTAATGGCGCTAGAGTAGAAAGATATCTCATAGCGCAACGAATTTTTCTGTGAAAGACTACTCCCCCGAGGCTCCCTTTAGAGGCATTACGCTACTTTCCAATCGAGAAATAGATGCGATGCGCCCTGCCTGTAAGCTATCTTCTCAGCTGCTAGATTTTTTAGCCCCGATGGTACAACCGGGCATTAGCACTTTAGAACTCAATGACGCCGCTGAAAAGTGGACTCGCCAGCATGGAGCCACTAGCGCCCCGTTGGGATATGCCGGTGCGCCAGGTGCGATCGATTTTCCTAAATCTATTTGCACTAGCCTTAACGAAGTAGTGTGTCACGGCATCCCGAATAAAAAAGACATTCTAAAAGAGGGCGACATCATCAATATAGATGTCACTCCGCTACTGAATGGCTATCACGGCGACAGCTCGCGTACCTTTATGGTCGGTGAGGTCTCGCCGATTGCCCGCAAACTCGTTGAAGTCACTGAGAAAGCGATGTGGATGGGCATTAAGGCGGTCAAACCAGGCGGACGCATTGGCGATATTGGCGCGGCCATTCAAACCTATGCTGAGGGCCAGGGATTTTCAGTGGTACGCGATTTTGTTGGGCACGGCGTCCATCGCATTTTTCACGCAGAGCCACAGATTCCGCACTATGGCGTTAAGGGCAAAGGTAAAAAAATCCGCCCTGGCATGGTCTTTACGATTGAACCGATGCTGAATGTTGGCACCCACGAAGTCGAATTACTGGACGACCAATGGACGGCTATTACTCAAGATCGATCCCTGTCGGCTCAGTTTGAGCACACCTTGGCCGTTACCAAATCAGGTGTAGAGGTGTTGACATATTTACCGGTTGCAGTCGCTGCTTAGTGCTCGCTATTCACGCCATATTCAAGGCTCTGATATTCATGGGCCAGCATTGACATCACGAGCCTGTCCTCATAGCCGCTGGCTGTTTTCCAACTGTCGCGCAACCGGCCTTCTTCCACAAAGCCCTCGCTCCGGTACAGCGCTTGCGCCCGCTGATTGCTGAGCAGCACATCGAACCACAGCCGGTGATAGCCTAGCGTCTCAAATACATAAGCTTTTACCCATCGCAGCAGCTCACGGCCATAGCCCTGCTGCTTGCAAGTCACTACAATTCGTCGCAGGGCAACCATGCGATGCGGGCTGCTAATTTCTGCCAAAATGAGATAGCCCACGGGCTGATCATCTGTGGTTGTAACAGCAACGAAATGGGCCTCATCGCCAGAGCTGATGGCGGCTTCATGGCGTGCCTGTGTCCATTGCCCAATGTAAGGCGCATTGTCAATATGCCGCTCAGCGGCTAGTACAAATGCCAAGTCGGCCACGGCTGTAGGCCGCAATATCAGGGATGAAGGCATCTTAAAGTCATAGATCACACAGTGATCGTATTAAGGTTAGTTCGGGTGCTTGGTATTATATTCTCGGATAAAAACGTTTTGATACACTGCCTCCTTGCTATATAGGGTATAGATTTTTACTATAAATTGGCCATGAAGGGCTAGGCTGGCCAAAAATCAGGCAATGATAGGAATTGCTTGCGCTAGCACTTGCAATAGAGCCGTTTTTGTAGTTCCTATGTCTTACGATATTTATCTGTCGTCACGATACCCATGCTGGTTGGTTTTGGTTGTGGAAGCTATAGCTGCTAGCCTCATTGAGGCAAAGGGATGGGTTTAGATCAGCGATCGCCCCAACGATTAGAAAATAAGGTCGCCCTCATTACCAGCAGTAGCACCGGCATCTGTGCGAGTACAGCTATGCAGCTAGCGGGAGCCGGGGCAAAGGTCATGATCTGTGGCCGCGATGGCGCTCGGGGCATGAGCACCGTCAAGCAAATTCGCGATAGTGGCGGCAGCGCGACGTTTGCATTGGCCGATATTGCGGTGTCAGCTGATGTTCAAGCAGCGGTGGATGAAACAATTGCCACCTATGGCCGGTTGGACATTTTGTTTAATGATGCTAGTAGCTACAATCCAGAAGCTTTAGAGGCTCCAGAGGCTGTGGATAAATCGCTATTAGAGGTATCAGAAGCGGCGTGGGATCAGGTGAGTGAAACGGTGCTTAAAGGCACGTTCTTTTGCTGTCAGTGCGCGCTACCTTTTTTGCAGCAGTCTGATGCTGGCACGATTATTAATTTGATTCAGCCGCCGCCGCAAGCTCAGATGCGCTTGATGGCGGCGATTTGCGAGGGCGGGATTGTGGCATTGACAAAGGCAATAGCGCATCACTTATCAGCGGATATGACCCCTCGCTTGACGGCTACAAAGCTGACTCACCCGGCCACTGCGAATTTGATCTGGGTGTCGTCTGATCTCGGCACTAGCTTGTTGGCAAATCCACTCGCAGACGAAGATCTTACCGCCGCGTCCAGCCTAGTTTCAGCGCAAATTTTAACGGGGCCAAGGGCTGCGGGCCGCGCGACCCTTCGTCCTTTTGCGGATAGTGCCGAAGCAATTATGTATCTAGCCGTTCATAGCCGCGATCTTCAGGGCTGTACCCTGTGGGTTCAAAGGTAGTTGGTTTGAATTTATCTCAATTGTCTAAATCTTCTGACAAATCGTATTCACCGGCCCATACCGTGGTGAGTAGGGCCAATCCTACCTGCGTAAGAGTCGCTTCAGTGCCCTGCAATTCCACATCTTGTGGACTGCCGCCAGCTGCCTCAACTAGATCCGCAATCCAGAGATAACAGGGCTGAGTTTGCTGCTGCCTGAGTAAGATTTCTAATCGGGCCTGTTTGCTGAGCGAAAGCCGTCTTTGCAATAGCACATACAAAGACACATTCGTGCGGTGCTCGACACCGCTGAGTACCTGCTGCAAGTACCAAGCCGCTTGCTGATCGCTGAGTTCTTCTAGCCGCTGCTCAATGCACAGTAGCAGCCGCTCTACAAAGTCAATGCCGAGGTAGGTGTTGAGGTATTCAGCCGGGAGGTTAGGATCGATTTCTACCCGTTCACAAATGCCTAGCCAGTCTATTTCGGGGTAGGCGGCTTGGAGCTTTTCAAAGGCGCGATCGCTGATTTGAGCCGAAGCCGTCTGCAAATCGTAGGAAAAATCCTCTCCTGGCTTGGCCCCCGCATCCACCAGCATCCGAAACAGTTTAATCGCGTCGTCAGCCATCGTTTTTTGTGACCCTCAGCTACCTAGAGAACCCCAGACCGTAAACCAGAGCCTACCGCGAAACTGACTCTCGATAGGCCGCATACACTGCGTTGACGTTATACCAATTTAAAAATACGCGCGACAGCTCTTGTGACACCTGCGGATAGCCCTGATTAATTAGCCAGCGCAAAGTTGGCCCTAGCGATCGCTCGTTCAACAGCCCGCCCAGCGACAGCGCCCCCCATAGGGCTCGGTGCAGCCAAGTCATCTGAATCATCAGCCGCACGTCCAGCGTCGGATGCTTTTGATAAAACACCACACCCATTCGTGCCCGCTGAATTTCTTTGTCAATCAGCTCCGGCAGTTCTTCGATTGAAAAGGCCGGATGCCAGTGATAGCCGACGGCTTCAGGGCACTTGATCAGCGACAGACCGTTGTTTTTTAGCCGGACGCCAAGTTCTAGATCTTCCCAGCCGTACTGCGTAAACTGCGCATCGAACAGGCCCGCTTCTAGCAACCAGCGCTTGGCGATCGCCACATTCCCCGTCGCAAAAAACGCCCGCGAATAGTCCGTCACTTTAAAGCTTTCTGTCGTGGGCGCTTCAAAGTTACAGGTATTGACCACTCTGCCATAGGTAAACACGCGCTCATTGCCTTGTTCGTAAGCTTTCGTCAGCGCGTCAGCATGATGCTGCAAAAAGCTCTCTAGCACCACCAAATCGCTATCGATGAAAATAATCGTATCGCCCTCGGCCTTTTGCACGCCGAAGTTACGGGCAATCGCTGCGCCCTCATGATTCTGCTCGTACAGCTTTACATGCGCAAATTCATCGACGCTCGCTTGAATCCACTCCACTGTGCCATCGGTCGAGCCATCATCTACCAGCACAATTTCATAGCCTTCCACGGGGCCGTCATCGCGCAGTATCTGATGCTCCATCGCCCGCAGACACTTCTCTAAAATCGGCTGACGGTTATACGTCGGAATGACAACACTGAAAAACATAGACCTTATGATGTTCCGGTTTCCTCACATTCTATTTCATCCTTCCGCGCTCAGCGGCATTCCGTCGGCCTTCTCCTGCCATAATATGAAGCTGATCACTTCGTAAACGGTACAAACAAGCTATGGGTCTTGCAGATAAAGTCGTTTTGGCATATTCAGGTGGCGTCGATACAACCGTATGTATCCCCTATCTCAAAGAAAAGTACGGTGTCAAAGAAGTCATCACCCTAGCAGCCGATCTAGGCCAAGGCGACGAGCTAGAGCCGATTCGGCAAAAAGCCCTGAAGTGCGGCGCTAGTGAATCAGTCGTCACCGATGTCACCGAGCCTTTTATTACTGACTACGCCTTTCCCGCCATTCAGGCCAACGCCCTTTATGAAAATCGCTACCCGCTTTCGACCGCGCTAGCAAGGCCCTTAATTGCCAAACTCTTAGTCGAAACTGCGGCCAAATACGGGGCTGATGCGGTCGCTCACGGCTGCACCGGCAAAGGCAATGATCAAGTGCGCTTTGATGTGGCCATAGCCGCTCTCAACCCTGATCTTAAGGTGTTGGCCCCCGCCCGCGAATGGGGTATGAGCCGCGAAGAGGCAATGGCCTACGGCGAAAAGTTTGGCCTCACCTTCCCGGTCAAAAAATCTTCGCCTTACAGCATTGATCGCAATTTGCTCGGTCGCTCCATTGAGGCAGGGCCATTGGAAGATCCGTGGAATGAGCCGACTGAAGATGTGTTTGTGATGACGAGCGCTATAGCTGACACGCCTAACGATCCCGAATACGTCGAAATCGGCTTTGAGCAAGGTCTACCCGTTAGCCTCAACGGCAACAGCTTAGGCCCGGTTGCCCTCATCACCCAACTCAATAGAATCGTCGGTCGCCACGGCGTTGGCCGCATCGACATGGTCGAAAACCGCCTTGTCGGCATCAAATCGCGCGAAATCTATGAAGCCCCAGCTCTGTTAGTGCTAATTGCCGCCCACCGCGACATCGAAAGCCTGACGCTGACCGGCGATGTGACTCAGTACAAGCGCAACATTGAGCAAAGCTACGCCCAAATGATCTATAACGGCCTTTGGTACAGCCCGCTCAAATCAGCCCTAGATGCCTTCATCGCCCAAACCCAAACCCGTGTGTCCGGCACGGTCAGAGTCAAGCTGTTCAAAGGCAACGCCATCCTTGCGGGCCGCAAATCAGACAATACTCTGTATACCGACGAACTCTCCACCTACGGCGCCGACGACAAGTTTGATCACAAAGCCGCTGAGGGCTTTATCTATGTCTGGGGGTTACCCACTCGCGTTTGGTCCCAAAAAACCCGGTAAAACCCTAACTCTTTAACCCATCTCGAACTCAGCCAATAACGACTTAAACCCACGCCAAAGATTCTTTGATAACGGTAGCTAGCGGCTGTAATCGCAGAACTATAGCGCCGGTCAATCGAATCTTTGGCGGATTTATATGGAATGTGAATTTTGTTTACAAAAGGTAAAATGTCAGCCGCTCAAATCAGCGCTAAATTCACAATTTATTCAGTATTACAGTCGTAGTCACTGTCTAGCCATTGTCTAGTCATTGTTTTTTAAGGTCTTTTAAGCTGAAGAATCTCTGATTTATATCAATCTAAATAAACGCCCATAGGGCTCTTGGCAAAGGAGTTTTAAGTCTTTGCTAGAACTCTTTGTGACGATTGAAAGGGTGATTATCATATTTTTTAAAGTGGAGCGATCGCCCTTTCGTAACCGTTTATGAATCATGGTATCTATCCATTCAGCCGATTTAAATGAATGTGATACTGTTGTAAACAACAAAGACTTAGACTGTCGATTCTTAAAGGCTCAATCATGATTTTCAGAGCTGATCTAAAGTTAGCCTCAGCAGCTTTCTTTCAGTCGCTTTGAAAAACAACTGAACCCTTCATTAATTGCACCGCTTGCTATTAAAATTTCACTTTTTTGGAGAGCCCACCGGCCATGTCTATATACGTAGGAAACTTGTCTTACAATGCTAAAGAAGAAGAACTAGAGCAGGTCTTTGGGGAGTACGGAAAAGTCAAGCGCATTACCCTACCCACCGATCGCGAAACCGGTCGCCCCCGTGGCTTCGCCTTTGTCGAAATGGAAGACGACGCCACCGAAGACAAAGCCATCAAGGCATTAGATGGCTCCGAATGGATGAGCCGAGAGCTGAAAGTGAATAAAGCCAAGCCGCGTGAACCGCGCGATCGCTCCTCCGGTGGCGGCTGGAGCTAGCCAAAATCAAAACCTAGCTCGGCATCCTAAAATTCCTAAAACTAATAGCGCTGCATTCATTCACCCTTGCGGTACACTAAGATGCTGGAGTTAACCCAAAGGAGGTGAAGTAATACATGGCTCAAGTTGTCCTCGGACAAGACGAAAATCTCGAAGCAGCGCTCCGACGCTTTAAGCGCAAAGTCGTACGCGCAGGCATTTTTCAAGACATCAAGAAAAATCGCTATTTTGAGACGCCTCCTGAAAAGCACAAGCGCAAAGCGCTAGCCCGTCAGCGTCAGCGCAAGCGCCGCTCTCGCAGTTAGGATTTTAGCCTTAAAGCCTCAATCTTCAAAACACAAAAAGGGTCTGTACTTGTGAGTACAGACCCTTTTTAATGATGGTTTAGTGGTGTCTGAGTAAGATTTTAGCTATCCTCGAAACATACTGCTTACCGAGGTTTCCTCATGAATCCGCCAAATCGCTTCTCCCAGCATATTCGCCACCGATAGTACCGTTAGCTGCTCAAACTGACGATCCGGCTCTACCGGAATAGTATTAGTCACAATCACCTCTTCCAGCAATCCGCTCGATAGCCGCTCAATCGCAGGCGGTGAAAAAACCGCATGAGTAGCACAGGCATACACTCGGCGCGCGCCATTTTCTCTGAGTACCCGCGCCCCTTCACTGATCGTGCCCGCCGTGTCAATCATGTCATCGACTAGCACCGCCGTACGCCCATCCACATCGCCAATCAGGTTCATCACCTCGGCCACATTATGCGCCTGCCGCCGCTTGTCAATAATCGCTAGCGGTGCGTCATTCAGCAGCTTGGCAAAGGCCCTTGCCCGCGCTACTCCGCCCACGTCCGGCGACACCACTACCAAATCTTCAATTTCTTTATTCGCTAGATACTCCACCAGCACCGGCGAACCATACACATGATCACAAGGAATATCAAAGTAGCCCTGAATCTGCGCCGAGTGTAAGTCCAAAGCCAGCACCCGATCAGCGCCGGACTGTGTGATCAAATTCGCCACCAGCTTCGCCGTAATCGACTCGCGACCAGCCGTCTTGCGATCAGCTCTAGCGTAGCCATAGTAGGGCACAACTGCCGTAATTTGCCTAGCCGACGCCCGCCGACAGGCATCGATCATAATCAACAGCTCCATCAGGTTATCATTCACCGGATGGCAGGTTGGCTGAATCAAGTACACGTCACAGCCACGAATAGACTCCTGAATTTGCACATAGAGTTCGCCATCCGCAAAACGCTTGCGCACCATAGGACCCATATCCGTTCCCAAGTAGCGAGAAACTTCGCGAGAAAGCGCTCTGTTAGATGAACCCGAAAAAATCTTGAGCCGATTGTTTGTTTCGATGCGTGAAAGCATCGTCTTAAGCGGCACTGTTGCAGAGCGGATCACAGACAAGCCCTCAAAACGTAGTTAGAAGTCATTAGAAATAGTCAAGAAAACCTTAACACTTAGTTACAGATCACTCCCACCGAGATAACGACACACTGAGCCCGCAGCGCGCCCCGAAAGATTGAACAGCAAACTCAATCTTCGACTGTTCTTAACCAGTCATTAATCGTAGCCGTCACGGCCTCAGGTTAGTCTAGACAGGATAGAAAAATATAAAAGAGCGTAGAAATTTAGATTTTAAAGGTAAAAAAATCTGAATTTTGACAGTTTTTACCTAGCAAAATTAGGCCAAAATTAGACCGTAGGGCAATCAGCGATCCATATATCTTGACTGTAAATGCTGATTTATCAGTGCTTATACTGGTTAAGTAGTCATTTTAGCGAATATTTTATAGACCTAGTATACGAAGGAACCCGCATTAAATTTTCATAGAATTTTTTACAGTTTTTTCCAGCCTTACCTATCATCTAGCAGCCATTCAGAAGCTCGCGAGCCCAAATCTACCGGCACGCTAACGGCCTTGCCTAGTCGAGGCCGCTCATTGGTTTGCTCAATAAACGCTTGGATTTGATCCGTTGCGCCCCAGGCATTTAAGTAAGCCGCTACCTCATCCAAATGGGCCAAATAGTCTCGCTCACTCAGCGGAAAAGACGACTGCTCAAGGTAGCGCCACATCACCTGAAAAAAAACTTTGCGCGGCAGCTTCCGGAGCTGCACATCGTAAGAATAGCCCCATTTCTCAACTAGCAGCGTGTGTAAATCTTGTCCGGTCATAAACACTAGGGGCGAGGGTGTCTCTAATTTACATTTATTTACACGCTTTAAGCGCCGTTTTATCGCTATTACCCAGCATCTACGCGCTGTTGTAGCATAGCCGCTAACGCCGAAAGGCAGTCGGAGCCCGGAACGGTGTAATAATATTCTAAGGAACTGCAAACTTCTGTGACAAATATTTTTTGACCTATGACTCAAGCTGCTAGCAACGCCGATGTGCCTGATTTAGGCCGTCGCCAGTTTATGAACCTGCTAACTTTCGGAACCATTACAGGAACCGTTTTAGGGGCTGCCTATCCAGTAATTAAATACTTCATCCCGCCTAGCAGTGGCGGTAGTGGTGGCGGTGTGACCGCAAAAGACGCCTTGGGTAATGACGTCGAGGTCACCGCTTTTTTGGGTGAGCATAGCGCTGGTGAGCGGGTACTGGTTCAAGGTCTTAAAGGCGATCCGACCTACTTAGTGGTTAAAGATGAGGGCGGTAGCTTAGAGAGCTATGGCATCAACTCTATCTGCACGCATCTGGGCTGTGTGGTGCCCTGGAATGCTAACGAAAACAAATTTATGTGTCCCTGCCACGGCTCTCAATACAACTATCAAGGCAAGGTTGTGCGAGGCCCAGCGCCGCTATCACTAGCACTTGCTCACGCAGATGTCACAGAAGATGACAACGTGGCGCTTTCAACCTGGAGCGAAACTGATTTCCGCACAGGCGATAAGCCTTGGTGGTAAGGAATTCCGATCCTTTGTTCGCACAATAAATACTTTCACACTGATAGACCTCTTCACTTGCTAGCACGCATGAAAACCTCACGTTCAACATCAATCTTCTCAAAGCTCCAGGCTCAGCTTCAAGCTTGGGCAAGCAAAACAGGCATTGCTTTGGTGACTTTTACGCTTTTATTCGTCAGTAGCTGGGCCATGTTGCCTCAATCTGCTGAAGCTTATCCCTTTTGGGCTCAGGAAAATTACGCTTCACCGCGAGAAGCTACTGGCCGAATCGTGTGCGCAAACTGTCATCTCGGTGAAAAGAAAACTATTCTCGAAGTGCCACAGTCCGTTTTACCTGACACTGTTTTTAAGGCCGTTGTCAAAATCCCTTATGACCTAGATACTCAGCAGGTGCTGGGCGATGGCAGCAAAGGTGGTCTGAATGTAGGTGCAGTGCTAATGCTGCCCGAAGGCTTCCAAATCGCGCCTGATGATCGCATTTCGGATGAGATGCGTGAAGAAGTGGGGAGTACCTATTTCATGCCTTATAGCGACAATGAGCCTAACATTGTGCTGGTTGGCCCAGTACCGGGTGAGCAATATCAGGAGATTGTGTTCCCGGTGCTTTCTCCCGATCCTGCGACTAATAAGAGCGTTCACTTTGGTAAGAGCCTAGTTTTTGTGGGCGGAAACCGGGGTCGCGGTCAGGTGTATCCAACTGGTTTAGCCTCTAACAACGGCGAGTACAAGGCTTCTGCGACAGGAACTATTTCTGCTGTGGACACGACCGACACTGGCTACAGCCTGACTATCTTGAAAGAAGACGGCACGACAGTAACTGAAGACATTCCCGTTGGACCTGAGCTTTTGGTGAGTCAAGGTGAGGCGGTGACCGCAGGCACAGCGCTAACGACTAATCCAAATGTGGGCGGCTTTGGCCAAACCGAAAAAGAGCTGGTGCTCCAGAGTCCTAACCGCATTAAGGGACTGATTGCTTTCTTAGTTGCGATTAGTCTGTCTCAGATTTTGCTGGTGTTGAAGAAGAAGCAGGTTGAGCGGGTTCAAGCTGCTGAAATGAGCTTCTAAACAGATGCTTTGAGCACACTAACGCAATACCGTTGAACAGAAAGAGGGAGCCTTTGCTAAAGCTAGGCTCCCTCTTTGATCTTGATTTACAGGCGACAGACAAACCCGGCGGAAATTATTTGTTGTGGATAGATAGATGCTGGAGGAAGCTAGCTACAAATTATTAAATAGCGCATCAATGTGGGCGTTAGCACCTAGATCGTCAATGTCTTCTTTATCAATAGTGGCTAATTCTGAAGCAGGTAGCTGGTGCGAACGACTTAATTGACTTGGCTGACTCGGGGTCGGAATTTTGAGATCAAAGGGTAGACCCTGATGGAGTTCTACCTGTTTGTAAAAGACGCGGATCGCCTCTGATGGGCTCAGACCAAGATGAGCAAATACAGACTCGGCGGCGGCTTTAAGATCGGGAGGCATTTTGGATTGGACGACGGCTACGGGCGTTCTCGCCCGCATAGCGGTTAG
>JBGTIK010000191.1:0-8209 GCA_041745715.1 Phormidesmis sp. | reverse complement strand
AAAACCGTCGTGCTTTCGCCTGTGCCAAGCTGGGTGATTTTTCAATTTGTGCGCAATAAGTCGTACATTCGCAAAACCTTAGAGCAGGTGTATGTCAACAAAGCTGAGGTGAGCGATCAGCTGATTGAAGATATCTACCGTCCGGCTACTGATCCAGAAGCGATCGCGGCTTTTGCGGCTTTGTTTAAAGCTGAGCGCGGTGAATATGTCGATACGCTGCTAGAGAAAATGCGCTGTCCCCTGCTGTTGATTTGGGGAGATGCCGATCCGTGGATGGATACTTACGCTCGCGGCGCTTTGTTTCAGCAGCACTATAGCCGTTTGGAAGAGCACCACTTGAATGTGGGCCACTGCCCTCACGATGACGATCCGGCGGCGGTCAATGCGCTGCTGCGTGAGTGGGTACTTAACACGGTCGTAGGCGGTAGCTATGAAACTGCGAGTTCCACCAGTCAATGGGTGCCGTTGGGATAGCGGGGTGAATAACGTCAGGAACTCAAAAAAAAGCACCTAAGAAAACTCAGGTGCTTGAATCGATTTCTAAATTGATTTCATTGATATCTCAATGTGGAGAAAGCTCGACTGCGTGCTCCCACACGACAGTGACACAAGGGTTTGATCGCGATCGCCATCTACCCCTTGGCAACAAGAAAACTATGTAAAAGAAAACTTGTTAAATCTCCCTGGAGAAGTGTATCAAGAATTACCGTTCATGGGTAATAATTCTTCACGAATTATTTCTTGGCTTACCGGGCTCAATTGCATCAATTCCGACGAAAAAAGTCGAAAAAACTTGCCAAAAGCATTGCGAGCACTTAAGAATGCCCATAAAACGTGAGTGCGGTCACAGCAAAAACACTGCTTTCCTACCTGCTGAATTGATTGGCAATGTTGGCAAATGCTGACTTCCAAGCAGCCTGCTGCGGGGTTTTGCCTCATGCTGCGGCTTCGCTAAAGCCCGCTGCGCATTACCGTAAATCTCTGTCACTATAGAGTTTGCGGATTAACTTTATAACTCTTCAAAGCTTTGCAGATTACTTTTTTAGGAACCAGCTCAGGTGTACCGACGCGATCGCGCAACGTCTCTAGCGTGGCTTTAAGGTTGCCACAAAGGGCTGAAGTGTGGCTATTTGACTGCGGTGAAAGCACTCAGCACCAGTTTTTAAAAAGCGAGTTCAAGTCCAGCCAAATTCGCCGCATCTTTGTCACTCACATGCACGGCGATCATATTTTTGGCCTGCCAGGGCTGCTTGCTAGCTGCGGAATGGCAGGCACCGGCCAACAGCAAATTGATCTTTACGGCCCGCCCGATCTGGCCAAGTATCTAGACGCCTGCCGTCGCTATTCCAGAACCCAATCTTCTTACCCAATTCAGGTGCACATCACCGAACCGGGCAAAGTCTACGAAGATGACGACTATCTGGTGATTTGCCAGCGGCTAAAGCACCGCATTCCGGCTCACGGCTACCGCATCGTTGAAAAAGACCGCACGGGTCACTTTGATGTGAAACGCGCGGCTACATTGGGCATTCCGCCGGGGCCGCTGTACGGCAACCTCAAGCGCGGGGAAGTGGTCACTCTGGCCGATGGCCGCAAAATCAACGGCGCGGATCTGTGCGGGCCCACGATTACTGGGCGGAAGCTGGCCTACTGCACCGATACCGTTTTTTGTGAGAGCGCGATTGAACTCGCCGAAGGCGCAGATGTGCTGATTCACGAAGCCACGTTTGCGCATCAAGATGCCGGGTTAGCGTATCAGCGGATGCACTCGACTTCGACGATGGCCGCACAAGTGGCGCTAGCGGCGCAAGTGAAGCAGCTCATTATGACGCACTTTAGCCCTCGCTACGCGCCAGGTAATGTTTTGCAGCTCAGCGATTTGCTCAGCGAGGCTCAGGCAATTTTCCCCGACACGATCATGGCCAAAGATTTTTTGACCTACGATATTGTTCGCGCCGATGAGCCCGCTAAAGAAAAAGCTTCCGTCTGATTCTGATGACCTTGCTGATGACCTTGAGCGATTGCTCTATTGTTGGCAGGTGATTAGCGGGTGATTAGCTATCTGACTGTGACTCCATTTTCTCCACCATTTGATGTAGGTGGCGGTAATTATCAATGGGCAGTCGCGGTCTGGGAATTTCATTGTTGGGCCAGCTCGGCAAATCGGCGCAAGGGCACTGGTGAGGAGTGATTTCTATCTCAGGCATTGGCTTTGGCATGTCACAGCGGGCGCAGTTCACGACTTCCCAGTCGGGTGACAAGAGCTGCTCAATGGTTTGATCGGTGCCTTTGAGGCAAAGGGCTTTGCCTTCGGCTGCGAGGATTTTGCGCCAGCAGTCTTCAAATTCAGGGCAGAAACGATCGCCTTGAATCACCTTATTTGGCCCATAGCTCACCCTTCCATCGTCACTGACTACCTGCTTGCCTAGCTGAAACCAATGCGCCAAGTAGTTTTTCACGTCAGTGGGAGAGGCCATAGTGTTCAGCAACTGCTCATAAAATCACCCCCTATAATAGCGAGTGATTTATATTTAGCGCTAATCCTAATAGAAACAATTAAGGATTGCAATAGGTAGCGCTAGCAAATTTTAGGTTCTGGCGGCAAATCTGGCGGTACAGCTGGCAGCTCTATAGCAGACCCGACAGCTGTGCCAATATCGGAAAGGCAAATGGCATAGCCGCTGGTGACTAGATACACGTCCGTTGCGATTTCACCGATGCGGCGGCTGAGCGTGCCGAGGCGATCGCGAAACCGCCGACCTAGCTCATAAGCAGGCACTACGCCCCAGCCGGTTTCTTCCGCGACTATAATCACCTCGGCAGCAGTTTGGCTCAAGGCTTGAATCACTGCTTGCTGCGCTGTGTGCCAGTCATCGTCGGTTTGCTCAATTAGATTAGCCAGCCAAGTGCCTAACGAGTCGATCACTAGGCAGTGTGTTTGGCTGTGTTGAGCGATCGCGGCGGCTAGCGCCATCGGCACTTCTTGAACCTGCCAGTGCGACGGCCTTCTGAGCTGATGCTGAGCAATGCGGGCCTGCCATTCTGGATCGTTAGCGTTTTTTTGCGCGGTGGCAATATAGACAATTTGCTGACCATTTTTTTCAGCGCACTGAGCGGCTAAGCGCTCAGCCCATTCACTTTTACCTGAGCGGGCGGGGCCCGTGACCAGAATAATAGCCATAAGTATTTAATCGAGTGAGCCCATCAATATATAAGTCGCTACAATTAGCTGAGCAATTGGCTGTAATCAAAGATACAACCGGAGAAGTGCAGTAAAATTGTGGTAGATTAGACGACTGTTGTTTCGCCCATTTGGGGATCATAATTGGAGGTTTTCGCTTGGAGTCTGCTGTAGAGTCTACAAATGAATCGAGTGCGCCAGAGGCTCGATTTATCTTAAAAGTACTGTGGTTAGATAAAGATGTCGCGCTTGCGGTTGATCAGGTCGTGGGTAAAGGAACGAGCCCTTTGACATCGTACTTTTTCTGGCCCCGTAACGATGCTTGGGAACAGCTCAAGACTGAAGTCGAGTCCAAGTCTTGGATTACGGATGAAGAGCGGGTTGATCTGCTGAATAAAGCGACTGAAATCATTAACTATTGGCAGGAAGAAGGTAAGACCAAGCCCATGAGTGAAGCTCAGAGCAAGTTTCCAGAAGTGGCCTTCACCGGTAGCTCATGATCGGTTTTTTGACTTGCGCTAGCTAAAGTTTGGATAATTTAGATAAAAATAAGGCCCTTTGGTGCGATCGCGTCAGAGGGCTTCCCTTATGCCCTCTAGATTGTCTGTAAGAGGCAGTTAGCGAAATTTCTGAGTGATTAGGCGTGACTAGACGGAAACACATTTTGCAATAAGAGCGCATCACTGTCAGGCACGTTGGGCAATTCGACGGTTTCAGCTGGCAGGAAGACCTGCTTAGAGCGATAGGCCCAACTGCCTTGAGCGTTTTGATAAGGGTCGCTGTAGCACTCTAAAACAGCATCTAGCAGATTAAAAATCCAGTAGTCAACAATGCCATGCTCAGCGTACACAGACAGCTTTACGGTTTGGTCGTATGTAATAGATGAATCTGAAACCTCAATCACCAGAAAAATATCTTTGGGTTTGGGATGCCCTGTCATATATTTATCGAGGCGTTTGCGCACAATCGCAAAGTCGGGCTCTGGGCTGCTGCTCGGTGGTAAGGTAATGGGCGACTGGCAGCGAACCTTTGCAGCGCCTTTTAAGCAGCGAATGAGTTCTTCATTTAAGTCAGTAATACAAACTTCGTGGGCGACACCTTTCGCGGCCATGTAGACAATTTCTCCGCGAATGAGTTCAATGCGATCGCTCGCTTTCAAAAAGCCCAACTCGCTCAAACGCTGATACTCAGCTATGTCAAATCGTTTTGCGGTTACCAGTGGCATATCACAAAGTCAGTGAAGGGTACTTGAATTGTAGCCGAGGAAGTTTCAGTCACTCAGCTTCAGTGACTCAGATTTGAAAGACTAAGCGGCCAGATTTGCGACCATCCGCAATCTATTTGGTATGGCACAATTGATAGATTGTATTGGCGCTCCGCCCGTAATTTAGACCCCTTAGAATCGGCCTATAGAAGCCAAAAAGCAGAATCCAAAAAGCCCAGCGATAGGAGATTATGACTAAGTTTGTGTTTGTGACCGGCGGTGTGGTGTCGAGTATTGGCAAGGGAATTGTGGCCGCTAGCTTGGGGCGGCTGCTGAAGTCGCGCAACTATTCGGTTTCGATTCTTAAGCTCGATCCGTATATCAATGTCGATCCGGGGACGATGAGCCCGTTTCAGCATGGTGAAGTGTTTGTGACCGAAGACGGGGCTGAGACTGACCTGGATTTGGGCCATTATGAACGCTTTACCGATACGTCCATGTCACGGCTCAATAGCGTTACGACGGGCGCAATTTATCAGGCAGTGATCAATAAAGAGCGGCGCGGCGACTATGAAGGGCGCACAGTGCAGGTGATTCCGCATGTGACGAATGAAATCAAGTCGCGGATTCATCGGGTGGCGCGCAATCGCAATCCAGATGTGGTGATTGTTGAAATTGGCGGCACGGTGGGTGATATTGAGTCGCTGCCGTTTATAGAGGCGATTCGTCAGTTTCGTCAGGATGTAGGGCGCAATGACGTGATCTATATGCACGTCACCCTGATTCCTTGGATTCCGGCGGCAGGTGAGTTAAAAACGAAGCCGACTCAGCACTCCGTCAAAGAGCTGCGCACAATTGGCATTCAGCCGGATATTTTGGTGTGTCGCAGTGAACGGCCTTTGCTAGAAGGAATGCGCGAGAAGATTTCGAGCTTTTGTAATGTACCGATTGACTGTGTGATTACCGCCGAAGATGCACCGAGCATCTATGAAGTGCCTTTGTATATGGAGAAAGAGGGGCTAGCGGTGCAGAGCTTAGCGCTGCTGAATTTGGAGCAGCGATCGCCCGATTTAACTCAGTGGGCTACGCTAGTAAACCGGCTCTATAGCCCCGATAAATCGATTGAAATTGCGATTGTCGGTAAGTATATACAGCTCAACGACGCCTATCTATCGGTGACCGAAGCGCTGCGCCATGCGGGCACAAACTTCAGCACCGACGTCAAAGTGCGCTGGGTTGATTCTGAAGAAATTGAGCGCGATGGCCCCGAAAAACATCTCGCTGGCGTCGCGGGTGTCGTCGTTCCGGGTGGCTTTGGCTCACGGGGCATTGATGGCAAAATCAGCACTGTGCAGTACGTGCGAGAACGCAAGCTGCCTTTTCTGGGACTGTGTTTAGGAATGCAGTGCCTAGTGATGGAGTGGGCGCAGCACATTGCCCAATTGCCTGAAGCGAACAGCTCAGAATTTGATGCAGATGCGCTCAACCCGGTGATTAGCCTAATGCCAGAGCAGGAAGACGTGGTGGAATTGGGCGGCACGATGCGGCTGGGTCTATATCCTTGCCGGATTGAACCCAACACATTGGCCAGTCAGCTCTATGCCAAAGAAGTGATCTATGAGCGGCACCGTCACCGCTATGAATTCAATAATGCCTACCGCAATCTATTTTTAGAAACCGGGTTTGTGGTGAGCGGCACTTCACCCGATGGCCGCCTGGTGGAAATTGTGGAACTGCCTAGCCATCCGTTTTTTATTGGCTGTCAGTTTCACCCGGAGTTTCAGTCGCGGCCCAATACGCCGCATCCGATGTTTTTGGGGCTCGTTGAGGCGGCGCTGAAGGGGACGGATGGCGTGAAGTCGGTATCGGTCGAGCCTCGGATCAGCGAATTTGGAGCAGTAGCAGAGGTGCAGACGGCAGAAAAAGTCGAGGTTTAGTTTAAGCGGTCTGATTTAATCAATCTATTACCTGTGCGCCGTGGCTGCGAGGATCGGCATCTGGCGGGCTCACCGGATTGGCGGCGGTGTCAATATCGGAAACTTTGCCGCTGATTTGGGCGTGGGGCAAGGGCTGACGCTTAATCAGCGCGTCCAGATTTTCGGCGAGGATGGCGCGGGGAAGTTCGCCAATGGCTGCGCCGCTCTCTAGGCTATCGGCGGTTAAAAATTCAAAATGGGGAATGCCATCGACTCGGTAGTTGAGCATTTCGGGGAGCCATTTGGTGTTGTCTACGTTCAGCATGACGAAGTTGACGCGGTTGCCGTAGTCGGTTTTGAGCTGCTGAATGTCAGGGGCCATCGCCTGACAGCTAGTGCACCAGTTTGCATAGAACTCAATTAGGGTGGGTTTGCCATTGGCTAAAGCGCTGTCGAGCGGCACGGCGGCTTCGGCCATTTCTGATAGAGAGGCGGCAGGAGATCGGGTTTGCAAGCCAAGCACGAGGGCGATGCTGAGGAGAGAAGCGATCGCTACCACTACAAAATTTCTCACCCGTTTTGCCATCTCTGAAGATTCAGCCGCCATGTTGCCCATCTGTAAACAATAGTTTCTCCTATCTTATCGTTCTAAATGGCTGCGTTTGTCCTAATAGAGATGACGATCACCAGAGCGAGAGAGATAGACTGGACGATAGACTAAAAGCAGCGATACGCGCTCCCTAAACCGCCCGCCAAAACCACCTGTGAAAAAAAGACTGACGCTGACATTTCCCAAACGCACTATTAACATCCCGATTACCTATCGGCTGGCAAAAGATTTTAACGTCGCGGCCAATATTTTTCGGGCCCATGTTGCCCCTGATCAAGTAGGTAAGCTGCTAGTCGAACTATCAGGCGATATTGATCAGCTCGATGAAGCCATTGAATGGATGCGGGCAAACCATATTGAGGTGTCGATGGTCAATCGCGAAATTGTGATTGATAAAGATAGCTGTGTTCACTGCGGCCTTTGTACAGGGGTGTGCCCAACCGAATCGCTAAAGCTCGATCCGACGACGCATAAGCTGACTTTCGAGCGATCGCGCTGCATTATGTGCGAGCAGTGTTTACCAAGCTGTCCGGTTCAAGCCATTTCCACCAACTTGTAGATTTAGTTTGTCGCGTTAACTTGTAGATTGTAGGCGTTTATGCTTCAAAATCCGGTGTTTTCGATGCTGCTGTTGCTGTTGGCCAATCTGGTTTTTGGCTTATTTTTGCAAGAGCACCAGAGCTCCCAGCTTTATTGGATAATCGCTATTGCCTATATCGCTGTAGAGTGCGGCGTCCTCAGCATTGCTTGGCGTCCAACCCGTAACTTTATTTTGCTAGGGTTCAAATCAGACCTTGGCTATTCGCTAATGGCGCTTGGGATCGCCTCTTTTGCCGTTGTTGTAGTCGCTTGGGTTCAAATCTCTAGCTATTTTTTCATGCTGTGGGCAGCCGCGTTATTGCTGCGAATAAAGCTTTACACCTACCGGGTGAACACAGCCGTATCTTTTTTAATTATGCTGTTCGTTTCCTTATTAGGATTGGGCGCTAGCTGGCTTCCGACGCTGGTAAAAACCAGACAAATCGCCACCATCACCACTGCTATCACATCCGCCATCACCTGAATGAGCGCTATCTATCACTAAATTCGCAATTGCTTTTCTGTGGCACTCTATAAATCGGCACAGGTAATCTAGTGCAAATTTGGCAATCGGGGGATTGTATCCGACATTCCGCACTTCCAATTGGCACATTGGGTATTTAAACGAAGCAATAAGAATCACAGCCATTTTTTCTAGCATGGTTCTCAATAGTTAACCTTAATTGAGAATTTTTATGACTTAGTTCATTTGAACTGCT
>JBGTIK010000190.1:0-8704 GCA_041745715.1 Phormidesmis sp. | reverse complement strand
GCTGCTGCCACCGCCAAGCAACCTCATAGGGCACCGCTTTGAGCTGATATAGCTGCCCTACCAAACGGCCCGCTAATGTCTGTGATAGATCAGCAGATGAGCACCGCAAGTCCTTCGTCTTAACCATTCGTCTGGCCATTCGTCTGGCCATTCGTCTGGCCATTCGTCTGGCCATTCGTCTGGCCATTCATCTGGCCAGACGAATGGCCCTCGTGCGGGTACTCCTTCAAGATCTTTCTTATAATCTTCATTTTGGCGGCTTTGAGCTATTTGCTCTGTTATCTATCTTAAAGTCAGGCTAAAAACAGGTTAAGAACTATCAACGGATGCTTAAAATCTTGACAGTTCGCGTCCAGGCAAAAATAGCGGTGTTACGGTTAGAAGGTATACATTCATCGTTATACAGGAGCAGCTTTTATGAAGCTAGTAATCCAGGGCAAAAACATTGAGATCACCGACGCTATTCGCACTCATGTACAGCAAAAAATTGAGAAAGCCACCGCTCACTTCCAGCCGCTGATCAGTAAAGTCGATGTCAATTTGTCTGTTGAAAACAACCCTCGGATCGCCCCTAACCAGTCTACAGAAGTCACGCTTTTCCTAAGCAATGCCATCGTTCGCGCCGAAGAAAGCAGCGAAAGCCTGTACGCCAGCATTGATCTGGTCACCGACAAAATCACCCGCCAGCTGCGAAAATACAAAGGGAAACGTCGTCACCAAGACCATACATCAGTACGCCCCACCGATATCGACAATGCGCTCACTAATGCCGAGGTCACGCCCGAAAATAGCGCTGACATCAGTGAAGTGCTCAGTCATCAGCCCACGCTGCCAGCCGCTGTTGTACGCACCAAATACTTTGCCATGCCGCCCATGAGTGTACAGGAAGCTTTGGAAAATTTGGAGTTAGTTGGTCACGACTTTTACATGTTCCGCAATATTGACAGCAATGAAATCAACGTGATTTATGAGCGTAATCACGGTGGCTACGGGCTGTTGCACCCCCGCCAAAATCACGGACAAAATCATAGCCAGAATGATGATAGCGCTGATAGAGCCGCTCACAATGCCCACAAGGAAGCAAAACTTGCAGGCGCTATCCCGCCCAATATCGCCCCTGTTTCCCTAGCGTCATAACCACCTGAAAGCCCATCGCCTGCTAAACCTAGCTTTAGAGATAAAATCTAATTCTAGAGATATATATTAGGAGGCGATGGGCTTAATTGTGTGGCTCACTGCGTTTACAGAGGTTTCACGCAACGGCAAGCAACCTATCCAAGCTGCCTTCGCCCTCTAGTTCGTGAAGATCGTCGCAGCCCCCAATGTGTTGACCATCAATAAAAATTTGAGGCAAAGAGCGGCGGCCCGCACGTTCAGCCATTTTGGCCCGCGCGGCTTCATCTCCGTCAATGCAGTACTCTGTATACTCAACGCCTTTTTTATCCAGCAAAGACTTAGCTCGAATGCAAAACGGACAGCGGCTCCAGGTATAAATTTCGACGTTAGGCTGCATGTTCTCTCTCCTATGCGAAACGTTAGTTAGATGGGGACTTAAGCTTTTTTTGATTCTACGCTCAGTCCTCTCTCTTAGCCTTCTCTGTAAGTTTAGACTTGCAGATTGTCTGCTTACGGTTTTCCTGACTTTCCTTAGATTCTCCACTCAAGCTTTAAGCCTAAATAAGTCTCAATCAGCCTAAATTTTAAGCCTTGATACGCAATTCGTCTAAAACTATGGTTCGTTCTCATCTGTGGGCGTTTGGGCTAATATTTCTACCGTAAAGGATATCTCGCCAACCATGACCACGTCTTGATCGTATAGCTTGCGGCCTCGTCTTAGCTCCATTTCGCCGTTGACGTTGACTTCGCCACTGCGAATCAGCAGCTTAGCATCTCCGCCAGAACGCGCGACGTCAGTCACCTTTAAAAACTGGTCAAGCTTAATAAATTCTGCCACCTTGATGCCTAAATACTTGCTGCCTATCTTATGATATTCCGTGCCAGCGGTTCACGACACAAGGACAGGCTCGGCGGAGCCTAAGGCTTGGACAATTTGCTGGGCGTCGGCGATCGCTGCCTGCTGCTGCGCTTTTACTGCCTGCATCTCATAGCATAACTGCCGAAATTGCCTCTAGCTTCTCATAACAGCCTTCTAACTGACTCACAATAGACGGCAAGAGCGACTCGTAAAGCGCAATTTGCCCTTGGGCTTCGCTCATGGCCTGCTGCTGCACATGACAGATCTCTTGAGCACTATCGACCGCTTGCCGCTGAGACTCAATCATCTCTTGCTGCCGCTGCCGCGTTTGCTTCAGTCCATCAATAGCAGTCTGTATCTCAGCGCTCTCAGTCTCTACCTGCTGAATTTGCTCGCCTAGCCTAGCTCTCAACTCATCAATTTCGTTAAGCAATGGTTCCAATTCAGCGGCATTAGCGCTGGCTCCATCTGCGGCCAATCCCTGTCGGCGCAGCAGTACAGCCTGATGCTGTGAGAGCACTTCTTCACGCTCCAGCACATTTCGGCGCTGGCCCACCAAAGTCCGATTCAGCATCACATGCCGGTCTTTTTCCTCAGCTATTTCAGTCTCTAACTGTAGGCGCTCATATTCATCTGCGCTATCTGCTTTAGATTGCAGCGCATCAATGTCTTCCTGCTGGAACCGTAGTTCTTCTTCTTGATCATCAACAAAGTGAGACATCCGCTCTAGATCTTGCTCTAGCTTAGAAACCAACGCCTGCAAATCTGCTTCAGACATAGCTTCTAAAGCAGCCACATCAACCTTTTTGCTCAACCGCACCTTGTCGCTCGCATTGAGGAGCTTATACATCTGCTGATGTAAGTTCGATTGATTTTTGAGTTGCTCGGTGAGAAGCTGGTTTTGCTCTTGCTTTGCGCCCAGCAAGCTCTGCTGCTGCTGCAACGTTGTTTGGGTAGTGCCCAGAGCCGATTCTGTTTCGTTGAGCGATCGCTTAGCCTCACTTAAAGCCGCCTGCTGCGCCGTCAGATCTGCTTGCGTGCTAACAATCTCGCTGCGCTTTTGATCCAAGATTTGCTGTTTTTCGCCAATCTCAGTCTGATAATGCGAAATCAAATCAAAAGCCATCGTGAGTTCACCTTCTACAGCGGCGGCGTTGATAGTGGCCTCGCCGAGACGAGCGATCGCCCCGCGCATTTGCTCAGCTTGCTCCTCACTTAGCCCTCTATTACGGTTGCCCGCATTCTCTTGGGCCTCCTCCCGACGCTCCTCAAAACGCTGAATCTCGCCATTTAAATGCGCCCAAGCCCCTTCTAAATCGGAATTTTTGCGGGTCAGCTCTGCCTGCAACGCTTGAATATCCGCCTTTTGCGCCTCAACAGCTAGTCTTTGTGCCTCAATTTCCTGCTTTTGGGCCTCTATCTGAGCCAAGTCCACCTCAGCTAGCGCAATCTCCTCTTGCCGAGCCTCGATCTCCATTTCCCGACGATTCAACGCCTGACTCTGGTAAGTCAAAGACTCTTTCCACTGCTCAATCTCTTCGCCTTGAGATTTGAACTTTTTATTCAAGCTAGAAAAACTCTGCAAAATATTCACCAGTGTGCGCCCCGCCCCTTCATGGCGCTGCACCTGGCGGCTATTGTTGAGATCTATCATCACCAGCGTATCTGATCCATATGAGGCATCATCAGGCGCTTGGATCACCTCATCTCCGGGCACAGCGCTCCAATCATGCTCAGAACGTTGACAGGCAAGCAGCCTAAATTCGGCCTTGCCAGTACTACCCATAAATCCGGTTTTCCGCTGTGTCTCGGCTAGATAAAGCACGCTGGCATTCCTTTCTGTTTGTGCAGGCTTGATGGGGCTCTCAGTATGCCCATAACTCATACCCAATAGACCCAGCAGACACTGCTCTAGTGACTGCTTAACCGTCAGATCAAGTTGCTATATAAGTTCCCGTTCAACAGCCGTGGACTAACACATCTATGCGTAAACATCTGTGCTAGGGTCTACACCAATATTTATAGGCGCAGCTAACATCGACAATAAAATTAATAATTTTGTCGGCAATTTATCAATTATTGTTTAACAAACAAAACCGATATGACAAAGTGGCTAGAGGTACTTTGGTTTCCCGATAACAGCCGTAGGCAGGCCAGCGCTCATCGTTCAAAAGTGCGTTTTCTCTATTTCTCAGGGAATGCTTGAGCCAGCTAACTACCTATCAACGGCTAGTCAGTCCCTATAACCGGTGCCTTTGGGTTAAACCTCAACTCAATATATTGAGGCAGGCCTAGTGGCCGCAAATTTAGATTATGAGCACAGTTTTGGTCGTCGAAGACAGCGTCGCCCAGCAGGAAATGATTAAAGACCTGCTCCAAGCTAGCGGATTAGAAATCACGACTGCTAAGGACGGGATTGAAGCGCTACAGCTCGTTCAAGATAATCCGTTTGACCTTGTCCTTTTGGACATTGTCATGCCGAAAATGAATGGCTACGAAGTGTGTCGTCGTATCAAGTCCAATCCTAAAACCCAGAATCTTCCAGTGGTGATGTGTTCAGCTAAGGGGGAAGAATTTGATCGCTATTGGGGGCTCAAGCAAGGGGCAGATGCCTACATTGCGAAACCGTTCCAACCGACAGAACTTGTTAGTACCGTCAAACAATTGCTACAAGGGTAACGCCTTGCACTATAAGAAACACTATGGTAGGAAACCCTGACTTTCAGACAATATCAGGACAAGATCAAGCCCCTGAGCTTCAGGAAATAGAAACGCCGGAAGGTGAATTGCACCTGCGGTTTTTTATTACAGATGGCGAGGAGTTTGCCCTGCCAGCTACTGGCATTCGCCGCATTATTGAGTACGCGCCCGATCATATTACGCCAGTGCCGAACGTATCACCGCTTTTATTGGGCACGCTAAATGAGCAAGGCCGAGTGATTTGGGTTGCTGATTTGGGTCAGTTTTTGGGCCATCCTAAACCGATGAACACTGATCGGGCCGAAATCCCTGTCATTGCTGTCGAAGAGCAAGGCACGATGCTGGGGCTAGCCGTCAATCAAATTATTGGCACCGACTGGCTAGATATCGAGGCACTGGTCGCAATCAGCGATCCTACCGATGTGATGGCTCCCTTTTTAAAGGGGAAGTGGTCATTGGGCGCTGATAAGTCGCTCAGATTGCTAGATCATATTGCTATTTTGCGCTCAGCTCGCTGGGTAGCTTAGCCCTTGATTGGTGCAGAATTAGCCATGACTGCTTAACTTAAGCTCAATCTACAGCGATTATCATCACCATCCATAATCAAAGTTCAAATGATTTATTAGCTCATCCATCAACGCATCATCGCAAGCATTAGGCCAACCATAATTAGGATCCGAGATCGGCAAGAGGAAAGAAACATGGCATCGGGCACTGACTACGCACAATCCTATCAGGCCGCAGAAAAAGCTTTCATGCAGGGCAGCTATGAAGAAGCTGCTACCGCAGTCAATCGGCTGGCTGATGACTATCCGACTGATCCCAGTGTGCTGCTGCTGAAAGGTCATATTTACTGCTATGGACTGCATCAATATGAGGTTGCTCAGCAGCAGTACAAATCTGTGCTTCATCTCTCGTCAGATTCAGAGTTTGTAGATTATGCGAACAATGGATTGGCCTATGCCGCTCAGGCTGACAGCTCAATAGCGACCGCTCAGACCAGCGGTGAAATCGCCTCGCCGATGCCGGATGAATTTGATGATGGGCTATCGGATGGGGTAGATGGATTTAATGCAGACGCTTTTGATGTAGATGGCTTTGCAGAAGTCGATTCCTTTGACGCTGTGAATGACTCGATCTCGCCTGACTCACTCGACGACTCAATCAACGGCCCAACTTTAGAGGATCTCGAAGCGGCTGACTGGGCAGGTTCTAGTGAGAAGGAGCTGCATAAAGATTTAGATATTTTTAGTGAGTTTGCCTCAGCAGGGCCGAGTTCTACCAGTTCTGATAGTTCTGTAGTTAGTCGCAACGCTGATAATTCCGATAACCCATTTGAATTTTCGGCTGATCTTGAGGATGTTGCTTCAGCAGCAGATGCTGGCGACGATCCTTTTAAAGCTGATGATTGGGTGAGTGAAGATATTGAATCAGATCAAGCAACAGATAGCGATCCTTTTGACTTCAATCTTTCGGAAGGTGGGGCGGACGATGGGGCGGACGATGGAGCGACGACTTTTAATCACGCTGCTGCTGATTTTGATATGGCCGAATTTGATGAGGCTTTTGGAACCAGTGGCAGGACAAGTAAAGTTGATGTGGGCGATCGCGGTTTTGGGACTGACTTTGCAGCATCCGATCAGTCCGATCAGGAAGAAGAAGAAGCCTTTGATGGCTTGTCCTTCGAGCCGATGTCTAGTCAGGAAACAGAAGACAAAACACTTTTCATGCGAGAGCCTGACCCGGTGGAGTCGATAGCTTCGGTGGATGCTTCTATAGGCTCTATGGCGACAGGTGCGCCTAGTACGCCCACGCTGGCAGAAAACAGTGCAGGCTCAAGGCGAAAGGGTGCTTTTGCGTTTGAAGCGGCAAGTTCTGATCTAGATGATTTTGGTGGGGGTGATTTTGACGAGCGCGCAGCGGGTCAAGCTGCTGCGCCAACGGCTTTTTCAGATGCCTTTGACGATTTCGACGATTTTGAGAGTGTGCCTGACTTTGAGCTTTCAGATAGCTCAGCTGGATTTACCAGTCCATCGATTGGGGCAATGCCAAGCCAGTTTGGGATGTCGATGGCAGAGAGTGAGGGGGCAAGTTCTGGGGCGATCTCTGAGACGAGCGACTTTGCAGCAGCCGAATCTGCGCCGATGCCTATTTTTAATAAGCGACCCGTCAGCAATCCTAAGCCTCAAGCACAGGGTATTTTGGCCCCTTTAGAAAATGCTTCTATATCAACGAAGCGGCTAATCTTAGCAGGTGGGGTCGGAATTTTATCAGCGCTGGCTGTCGGCGCTGTCAGTGCCATTACTCAACCTAAAGCAGCCAATAGTTCTGGTTTTCTCCCAATCGCGGCTAGCGGCGGCTCGGCAGGATTAGTCAGCTTTAGTGGGATTTTGGGGCTAAGCTATTTTCTAGATCGCCGTACCCAGCAGACTGTGAACGATTTGCAAGTTCGCTTCAATCAAATGTCTAAAGGTGACCTAAACACGAGAGCGAATATTTGGACGCGGGATGAATTTGGTCAGCTTTCTGAAAGCTTCAATCAAATGGCAAGTTCTATTTTCATTACTACCAGTGAAGCGCAGCGCAAAGCTCAAGAGCAAGAGCAGGCCAAAGAAGACTTGCAGCGTCAAGTTATTCGCCTGCTAGATGATGTAGAAGGCGCAGCCAGAGGCGATCTGACGGTGAAAGCCGAAGTCACCGCCGATGTCTTGGGCGCAGTCGCTGATTCATTTAACCTCACCATCGAAAATCTGCGTGAGATTGTTAAACAGGTGAGTGTGGCCGCGCGCCAAGTCAGCCAAGGCTCAACCGAAAACGAAGCGTTTGCTCGTGCGCTCTCAGCAGATGCGCTGCGCCAAGCCGAAGAGTTAGCGGTCACGCTGAATTCTGTTCAGGTAATGACCGATTCGATTCAGCGAGTGGCTGAAAGTGCACGAGAAGCCGAAGAAGTCGCGCGCTCAGCTTCTGAAACTGCGCTGCGGGGCGGCGAAGCGGTAGAGCGTACTGTGGCTGGTATTCTAGACATTCGAGAAACCGTTGCTGATACCACTCGTAAAGTCAAACGCTTGGCTGAATCTTCTCAAGAAATTTCCAAAATTGTGGCTTTGATTTCGCAAATTGCTTCTCGGACTAATTTGTTAGCACTTAATGCCAGTATTGAAGCTGCTAGAGCAGGCGAGGCGGGTAGAGGATTTGCCATCGTTGCTGATGAGGTCAGACAGCTTGCAGATCGAGCGGCCAAAGCTTCGAAAGAAATTGAGCAGATTGTATTGCAAATTCAGAGTGAAACAGGCGGTGTCATGACAGCGATGGAAGAGGGCACTCAGCAGGTTATTGAAGGAACTCGCTTGGCGGAGCAAGCTAAGCAGTCGTTGGATGACATTATTAAAGTTTCTAATCGCATTGATGTGCTGGTGCGCTCGATTACAGCCGACACCGTAGAGCAAACTGAAACCTCTAGGGCAGTTGCTCAAGTGATGCAGTCGGTTGAGCTGACGGCGCAGGAAACATCCCAAGAATCGCAGCGGGTATCGGCGTCCTTGCAAAACTTGGTAGGCGTTGCTAAAGACCTGCTGACATCGGTTGATAAGTTTAAGGTGAACACCAAGGCGGATAAATAATGTCTATAGAAATGCCTGTAAAAGTTTCTAGAGAGTGTCTAAGGCCATTAGACTAGCTAATCTAGTAGCCTTGAGGCGAGCCGTTACAGTTGAGCGATAAAACTGATTGTTCAAGTTGATTGTCAAAACTGGTTATTAAAACTAGCCATCATATCTGAAACTCAGATCGAATAAAGGGAGAACGCGGCTATGCTGCCTGAGCAACAACAGCGCATCATGGGATATTTCATTGAGGAGGCCAAAGACCACCTCAACACCATCGAACAACGGTTGCTCAGTCTTCAGGCCACCATTGAAGATTCTGAAAAGGCCAATGAGATATTTAGAGCCGCGCACTCGGTTAAAGGCGGCGCGGCCATGTTGGGTTTGGAGAGCATCCAAAAAACCGCTCACCGCATGGAAGATTACT
>JBGTIK010000189.1:0-13339 GCA_041745715.1 Phormidesmis sp. | reverse complement strand
GTCGGGGTAACGACGACATTTGTGGAGGCTTGTAATGGGTTATTACCCGCCATCGGCCTTCTGTTCGGCCTATAGTCTGGTGCTAGGATATAAGCAAAACAGAAAAGAAATCGGCATCATAGCTTTTCAATAGCTTCTTATCGGTGTATGTGATGATGATGCTCACTTTGGATATGCGCTCCGCTGACCTCGCATTAAGTGAGGCCGACTTCTATCGCCTCTGTCAGGCCAATCGAGACCTGAGGCTCGAACTCACCGCCAAGGGACAATTAATACTGATGCCACCGACAGGGTGGGAAACCGGCAATCGCAACTTTGACTTAGCCTATCAATTTGGGTCATGGGTTAAGCAAAACGGTACAGGACTAGGCTTCGATTCCTCCACTGGCTTTCGCCTGCCCGACGGCGCAATTCGCTCCCCCGATGTTGCCTGGGTACTAAAAAGCCGCATAGAAGCCATCAACCCCGACCCCAGTAAATTTCTCCCCCTTTGCCCCGACTTTGTAATCGAACTGCGCTCCGCCAACGACAGCTTGAGCGATCTGCAAACCAAAATGCAAGACTACCTTCACAACGGCCTTCGCCTCGGCTGGCTGATCGATCCCCAAAACCAAACCATCGAAATCTATCAGCCAGATCAGCCCACCAAAACCCAACCGCTCTCCGGCACCCTATCTGGCGACCCCATCCTTCCAAGCTTCCAACTCAATCTCAGCAAAATTTTCTAAACTAATCTTTAGACCGAATCAAAACGCTTCATAAAAATAAAAGCGCCTTCCCCCAAATCCCCACCTTCCCATGAGCCAATCTATCACCCCCGCCCCCTCACCCCCCCTCACGCTCACTCCCACCCCCGGCACCGCCGAATTCATCCAAGAAACCACTGCCCTCACCCGCCGCCTCTTCATCCAACTTAAGCGCCGCCCTACCACCCTCGTTGCGGGCATCATCCAACCCCTAATGTGGCTGCTGCTCTTCGGTGCACTCTTTCAAAACGTGCCCAGCGGTCTTTTTGGCGAAAGCCAAAACTACGGCCAGTTTCTCGGTGCAGGCATTATTGTTTTCACGGCCTTCGCTGGAGCCCTGAACGCTGGACTGCCGGTGATGTTTGATCGCGAGTTTGGCTTTCTCAACCGCCTGCTAGTTGCGCCATTGGCCTCGCGCTTCTCTATCGTGATTGCCTCGGCGCTGTTTATTGGCACCATGAGTTTGATTCAAACCGCAGCGATTGTTGCTTTGAGCGCGGTGCTAGGAGCCGGACTGCCGGGATTGAGCGGGCTGCTGCTAGTGACGCTAATTGTGCTGACGCTGGTATTTGGGGTGACGGCGCTGAGTTTGGGCTTAGCCTTTGCGCTGCCTGGTCATATTGAGCTGCTAGCCGTTATTTTTATCACCAACTTACCTTTGCTATTTGCTAGTACAGCTCTGGTTCCGCTTTCCTTTATGCCGCCCTGGCTGCAAGTAGTTGCTAGCCTTAATCCATTGAGCTATGCGATCGAGCCGATTCGCTACATTTATCTGCATCCCGATTGGAGCTTTAGCAGTATCGTGATGCAAGCGCCTTTTGCCGATATTAGCTTGGGCTTGGCGCTCGGCATTTTGATCGCTTTTAGCAGTTTGGCTTTGGTTGTCATTCGCCCTGTGATCAGCCGCCGGATTGCTTGAGATTGGGTGGTTTTAGAGGTAAGGCAGAGGCAGGGCCGACTGAAAGATCGGCATAGAACCTTAAGGCGATCGCGCTGAAGTAAGTAAGCTAAAAAGACTGAATTGTCTGGGTAAGTGTTTGGTGGCGTTACGCCGCAAACGGACAGACTTTGTATGATGGGTATATCTCAAACCGTTTGGAGGGTAAATAAAGTGAGAAAGTGGATAATTGGATTGTTGAGTGCAGGGTTGCTAGTAGGTGGCGCATCACTGCCTGCCTTAGCACAAGATTCTGGCCGAGCAAACACGGCTGAAGACTTCAAGTCGGCTGAAAGATCTGATGGGGTTTTTGGTACGGACATGAATATCTGGGATCTGGTTCGCCAAGCTGGAACGCTTAGTGGTGCAGGGGTTGTCGACGACGGCTTTCACCGCAGCCAAAGCCGCCAAATCAATCGTCAGGCTGAGTCGCTACGGGAGCGTCAGCGGGCAATTTTGGAGCAGCAGGCGGCTGAAGCGGCCGGTAGTAATACGCCAACGGTGACAGAATAACAGCAGAAAAGTTATCGAGAAAGCCAATAGAGAGCCATTGGCAAGATCCTTCGCAATGACAGAAAACCTCGACTTTAATAGCACCGTAAAACGGCACCTAGCGATCATCGAAATACGCGGGTGCTTTTTATTAGCTGAGGCGTACGAAGGCTCTAATCACTGCTACCATTTAACCTGTTCAGCCCTGTGCTGAGCGCTAACAACCCTCCCGAATCGTACCTGTCATGACTGCCACGACGACTGCCGCCACCACTCCGCTAGCTAGCCAGTACGATCCCACCGTGACTGAAACCAAGTGGCAGCAGTACTGGGAGCAAAAAGAAGTCTTTAAAGCAGATCCGAGCCGGGGCGGAGAGCCTTTTTGCGTGATGATTCCACCGCCGAATGTGACCGGCAGCTTGCATATGGGTCATGCCCTAGAAGAAGCGCTGATCGATACGATGGTGCGCTATCAGCGGATGAAGGGACGCAATACGCTGTGGCTACCGGGCACGGATCATGCCAGCATCGCAGTGCAGACGATTTTGGAGCAGCAGTTTGCAGCAGAGGGTAGAACCCGTGAAGAGGTGGGGCGCGAACAGTTTATAGAAAGGGCTTGGGCGTGGAAGGCAGAGTCTGGCGGCGCGATCGCGAATCAGCTTAGAAAGCTGGGGGTGTCGGTGGATTGGAGCCGTGAGCGCTTCACGATGGATGAGGGGCTTTCGAGCGCGGTGCTAACAGCGTTTAATCGGCTTTATGACGAGGGGCTGATTTACCGGGGCAGCTATATGGTGAACTGGTGCCCGGCGAGTCAGTCGGCGGTGTCTGACTTGGAGGTGGAGAATAAGGAAGTCGATGGCCATTTGTGGCATTTCCGCTATCCGCTGGTGAGTGGGGACGGTGAGCTAGAAGTCGCGACGACTCGGCCTGAGACAATGTTGGGCGATACGGCAGTGGCGGTGAATCCAAATGATGAGCGCTACCGGCATTTGATTGGGAAAATGCTGAGATTGCCTTTAGTCGGGCGCGAAATTCCGATTATTGGGGATGAGTTTGTCGATATGGAATTTGGGACGGGCTGTGTGAAGGTGACGCCTGCGCACGATCCGAATGATTTTGAAATGGGTAAACGGCACGATCTGCCGGTGATTAATATCTTGAATAAAGACGGGACGCTGAATGAAAATGCGGGCCCAGAATTTGATGGGATGGATCGCTTTAGAGCGAGAGGAAGAGTGATTGAGCGGCTGCGGGAGGAGGGCCGTCTAGGTGAAATTGAGGACTATAGGCATTCGGTGCCTTATAGCGATCGCGGCAAAGTTCCGATCGAACCGCTGATTTCAACCCAGTGGTTTGTCAAAATTCGCCCCATGGCCGACAAAGCCTTGGCCGCGCTGGATGCGCAGCAGGAGCCGCAGTTTGTGCCCGATCGCTGGACCAAGGTATACCGCGACTGGCTAGTGAACCTTAAAGACTGGTGCATTTCGAGGCAGCTCTGGTGGGGCCACCAAATTCCGGCTTGGTACATCGTCAGCGAAACCGACGGCGAAATTCGCGACAATACGCCTTTTGTCGTGGCGATGAACGAAACCGAAGCGCTGAATAAAGCCGCCACTCAACTGGGCCGCGAAGTTGAGCTACGCCAAGATCCGGACGTGCTAGACACCTGGTTTTCTTCGGGGCTATGGCCGATGTCTACGTTGGGCTGGCCTGATACCGAAGCGCCGGACTATCAGTTTTACTACCCGACGCAAACCCTGGTCACGGGCTTTGACATTATCTTTTTCTGGGTAGCGCGGATGACGCTGATGGCAGGCCACTTCACGGGCCACATGCCGTTTGATACCGTGTACATTCACGGCCTAGTACGCGATGAAAACAACCAGAAAATGTCGAAGTCTAAGGGCAATGGCATTGATCCGCTGATTTTAATCGATAAGTACGGCACCGATGCGATGCGCTATACCCTGGTGCGCGAAGTCGCTGGAGCAGGGCAAGATATTCGCCTGGACTATGACCGCGATACGGACGAATCACTAGCGGTTGAGGCGTCGCGCAACTTTACCAATAAGCTGTGGAACGCTTCTCGCTTTGTGATGATGAATTTGGAGGGGCTCAAGCCTGCCGACTTAGGCACGCCCGGTGCAAACGGAATGCCCTTAGCACTCGCCGATCAGTGGATTCTCTCTCGCTATCACCAGACCATTCAGCGAGTGCGCGAACAGCTTGACGCTTATGGGATGGGCGAAGCAACTAAAGATTTGTACGAATTTACGCGTGGCGACTTTTGCGATTGGTACATTGAGCTGGTGAAGCCTCGGCTATATGATGGCGGCGACAGTAAGCGCAGCGCGCAGCAAACGCTGGCCTATGTGTTAGAAGGCATTTTAAGGCTGCTGCACCCCTTTATGCCTCACATTACCGAAGAGCTATGGCATACGCTCACAGGCATTGGCGACGAAGACTGCTTGGCGTTGCAGCGCTACCCGGAAGCCGCTGCTGAGCACATAAATATTGAGCTAGAGCAGCAGTTTCAGCTTTTGTTTGAAACCATTCGCACGATTCGCAATCTGCGGGCAGAGTCTGGGATTAAACCTTCTGCCAAAATCGAGACAATTTTAAAAACAGACAGTGAGATGGAGTTGCAGGTGCTGAGTGCGACGCAGCCTTACATTCAGCAACTAGCGCGAATAGAAACGCTGACGCTGATTAGCACTGACTTTTCACAAACGCTATCAGGAACCGTAAAAACCTTTTCGACCGCAGAGCCGGTCGCGGCAGCAGTAGACGTTGTTGCAGGTAGTTCAGAAAGTCAGGCTTCTGCGGCAACAGCAATCAGCGCCTTAACAGAAAGCTCTTTAACAGACTCACAGATGAACGAACCCCTTACTAAACAACCTGCTGACCAATTTGCTGCCAATCTTTTTGATAGAGCGCAGGTATCCGCAGATGACAACATTTTTCAACAGATAAAAACAACGCTTTTAGCCTTTTTAGAGCATCCTGCTCGTTATTTCGACAACTTTTTTGCCGATTACAAAAAGCCCGTACTTTCGCTTTCGGTGCTGTTAGGCATCGGCGTGACCTACAAGGTATTGGACTCCATGCTCGATGCCATTGACGAACTGCCATTACTAGCGGGATTGTTTCAGCTGGTGGGCCTGATTTACACCGTCAGATTTGGGGTGAAAAAGGTGTCTACTGCTGAGAAAAGGGCTCAAGTAGTCGCGGATTTGCAACAGCTTTGGGCTGAAATATCAGGAGCGACAGAAGGGGCTATGCCCAGAGCTATGCCCAGAGCGACGGGAATCGAAGCTGATGCTAACCAGGCTGTGCCAGCTTACAACCCGGCGGCTGATCAGCGCAAAATGTTTGCGGGCGTGACCGGGACGGTGCAGGTGCTGATGCCGCTGACGGGCGTGGTTGATGTCGATGCCTTAAAGGCCAAGCTCGAAAAAGATTTGGCTAAAGCCGAGGGTGAGATTAAGTCATTGAGGGGACGCTTGAGTAATCAAGGGTTTGTGAATCAGGCTCCGGCGGAGGTGGTGCAGGGTGCGCAGACGGCGCTAGCGGAAGCAGAAGAGCAGGCTAGGCTAGTAAGTGAACGATTGGCGATGCTGTAGGGTTTTAGAAGCTGCTTACTGGCGGAAAGGGCCAATCCAGATGGTCGCACCAGTGACGAGCGGAATGAGCGCAAAAATGCCGCCAAAAATTAGGGAGTGATCTTTGGCAAAAGTTACGGTTAGCATAGTGCCCATGACTAAGCCGCAGTAGAGCAAAGCAGCAAAAGGGACGGCGCAGATGACGATAATCATCAGTCGCTCATCGGATTCGATAGGGGTCATGGCAGTTCGATGATTGATACAAAGACGACGGGCATAGGCGTTAAAAAAAGAGTGAGAAAAAAGCCTAAGCCAGATGGGGTAGGGCCGATGGTACTCACCTTGCTGATGTTTATCGGAGTGGTGGGGACGCTGTATGTTTGGACGCAATCACCTAAACCTATCACACTGCTCGATGCAACTGACTGGGTGGCCTCGCCTTTGCCCTTGGTGATGACGGGCGGTGATCCTTACTTACGCGCTTTAATGCGAACTATTTCAGCGGCAGAATCGAATACTGCTGATCCGTATCGGCTGCTGTATGGCGGCGATCGCGTCAAGGATTTGAGCGTGCACCCAGATGAATGCGTGCGCATCGTGAACGGGCCAAATCAGGATGACTGCACCACTGCGGCGGGCCGATATCAGTTTTTGACGACGACCTGGGAAGCTGAAGCAGCCAGGTATCATCCCAATTGGCCTGCTTGGTATGAAATGTGGCAGCAGCCTAGCTTTGAACCGAAGTATCAAGATGCGGTGATGTACGGCTGGCTAGCTGATCCGTCAGCTTGGGGTGAAGACATTGGCCAGCGGCTGCGCGCGGGTGATATCAATCAGGTTTTAGAGCTGCTCTCAGGGACTTGGACTAGCTTAGGCTATGGCATTGAAGACAACAGTATGTCAGCGCTCTTACCGCAGATTTATGATGAGATGCTAGCAGAGGAGCTAGCCGCAGACCCGCCAGTATAACCCACAGTAGAACCCGCAGAGTAATTCGTTTATACCTGTAGTTCACTAGAGAGTTTAGGCTAGAATACCGGCAACAGCTAAAATTTTTTGGAGGTGTCACAATGGCTGTCGCGACTCGATTTGCCACTCAACTGCGTATCGGCGAGGTTGCCAAGCAAGCAAGCGTTGCGGTCGGAGCGTTGCGCTATTACGAAGAACTGGGCTTAGTGAGTTCTCATCGCGGTACAAATGGCTATCGCTATTACGATGCAGCGGCTATCTATCAGGTGCAATTCATCAAAAAGGCACAGGCATTAGGCTTTTCGCTGCAAGACGTGAAAGAGGTGCTTAGCGTCTATCAGCAGGGAGAAGCGCCCTGTGAGTTAGTGCGATCGCGCTTACAGGAAAAAATCGATCACCTCACCACCCAAATTCAGCAGATGATCGCTTTTAAAAGCGATCTCGAAGCCTATCGGGACAGATGGGCTAATACGCCGCCTCACCCCGGATTGGGAGACATTTGCCCGCTGATTGAAACGGTGCCATTAGCTCAAGATAAAGAATAATCCAACGCGGTCAGCAGCGCTCTACCAAAAATAGCTAGGCATCAGCAGGCAGACCATCCACAGCGATTGACTGGTGATTGACTGGCAACTGTATTTGGTAATACTATTGCGATCAATGTCTTATGACCACTTCATTACGACAAACATCCGCCTACCTGCACTGAACAGATAGGCGGATATTCATTTTAGAATTCAGACTAGCTCAAAGCTACTAACTAGCCGCTAAGTAACCGTTCACGCTGGCTTTCCGGCGACGTAAGTGCTTCAGTGCCTGCTGCTCTAGCTGACGGACGCGCTCACGGCTGATGCCCATTTGCTGACCGACTTTTGCCAAAGACAAGGGGGTTCCGTCCTGTAGGCCAAAGCGTAGATTAATGACTTCCTGCTGCTGAGGTGTCAGCTCAGAGAGCATTCTGAAGATATCTTGGCGCAAAGACTGCTGTACGGTGTAGTCTTCAGGCGAAGCGCCATCATCTTCTAGCAAGTCTTGCAGTTCGGTATCTTGGTTATCGCCAATACGCACGTCTAATGAAATTGGCTGACGCGCAATCGTCAAATATTCGCGTACCTGCTTAGGCTCAAGGTCTAACTCAACGCCTACCTCACTAGCATTTGGGCTGCGTCCTAGCTTTTGCGATAGCTCCCGCTGGACTCGCTTGATTTTATTTAGCTTTTCGGTGACGTGAATTGGCAGGCGAATCGTACGGGCCTGCTGAGCGATCGCTCTAGTAATTGCCTGACGGATCCACCAATAGGCGTAGGTCGAGAACTTATAGCCCTTCATCGGATCGAACTTTTCAACCCCGCGCTCAAGGCCCAACGTGCCTTCTTGAATCAGATCTAAAAACTCTAAGTTGCGCTTTTGGTATTTTTTGGCTACGGCAACCACTAAGCGGAGGTTGGCCTCAATCATTTTACGCTTAGCCCGTTGGCCGCGACGCAGGTGATAGCTCAAGTCAGCCTCACTCATACCAGCGGCTTGGGCCCACTCAGCCTCAGAAATTTGAGCCGTTAAGCTTTCCTTGCTCTGGTCAGCCTCTTCAGAGTCTGCATTGACATTATTGTCTGCACTTTTGGGCAAATTTTCAATCAGCGCCGCTTTGACATCTAGCAACGCCATCAGCTGTTGCACTTGCTTACCAAGTACAATTTCATCCTCGTGGCTCAACAAAGGAACGCGGCCAATCTCGTGCAGGTATGCTCGTACGGCATCGGTTGTATAAAGCGGCTTGGCCTTACGTTTAGAAACCTTCCGGGTCTTTTTGGTGGAGGTTGCTTCCGTATCCGAGCTTTCCGCACTTTTAAAGGCGATTTTTACAGGGGTTACTTCTGCGGTGCTTTGAGCAGTCTTTTGGTCGTTTTTCTCTTTTGTAGTCATTTTCTCAGCCTTAGTCTCTTTTGTTACAGGGACCTGCTTAAGGTCAATATTTTCTTCGGTTACCTGGGTTTCGGTTTTACGAGGATTGTTGATAGCCATAGGGTTGGGACCTCCGCCGAAAGTTCTTTTTAATAGGGTTAAGAAGCAGGCAGGCTACTAATGCTCCTAACCGTCCATAACTTGACTCACAATCTTTCTGCGCTCACACTGGCTACAAATGCTAAATCCAGCCCGCTAAGTTTAGTCATAACGGCTGTGGGCATTAGCTGTTATCTGCGAGCCCTTAGATTCTGGTGGTAAGCGACGTCCCCTTACGTAGACCATTTTTGTAAAATGGCTTACTCGGAATCATTATGAGTTCATATTATCATTTTATCAAACCTTTATTGGGAACTTTTAGGCGGTTTTTTAAGTTTTTTTAGGAGTGGTAGGTGAGGAGCGATCTATCGTGAGTAGGTTTTCTACCCAAATTATCTACGGTTCTAGCTAGTCTAACCTTAGGGGCAGCACCTAAAAGAATACTGAGCATAGCGTTACAGTGCGCTTAGAATTGCCTTAGAAACCTGTTTGTTTTAACGCTCAATTCAACAATTAACATTATGATTAAAGGACATAATATCTACAGTGGGGCTTTCCTGCTGTGATCACCGTACCCTCACCGATACGGGCTCAATTTGAAAGGCATTAGCTTTGAAAGACATGGGCTCAGCTAACGGGCCTGATCTTTAGCTTCCTTTTGGGGGCTTCTTCTTGGGTCTCACACCTTAGTCCTGACTCTTCTACAGAGTAGTCATGGCTTCCGCTTTAGTCATCTACCAACAGACTTAATCCACTCCTGGTTTTTAGCGCATATTGACAGATTTGGCTGTGTATTTGGCTGTGTATCAGTGGATTGTTGGGGGCTAATCCAGATGATTGTCCAGTCCTATCCACTCCATTGTTCGCGGTCAATGCTGACTGCTAGCGTTTATACGGTGCCTGTAATTCTGGTCAGGATAAATTACTTAACTGCGGTAGAGAAAGACAATAGGCCGCTATCAAAACAGTCACAGTTCCTCGCACTGATAATTAAGTCGATTGGGCTGCTAGCTATGTGAAGCTGGCCTGATGAAGCAGCTTCATTGAATAGGGGCTGGCTTAGGCGTATCTTTACGAAATCTCATTCTGAAAGAATAAGACTAAAAGAATAGGACTTTTGAAAGTGCTGCACTAAAGATATCGAATGATATTGAACCTTAGCATGGCTTCTTTGGGGTGTCAGCAGTTTTCACATTATCTTCACCGTTGTCGGCTGATGTAGGTTGATAAAAGATTGTTGTGTAAAGGATGGCTGGTTTTTCTGTCCTATTTTTGAAGGCTGTTGGCAAAGGTTTGGATGGCATTGATATAGGTGGTGCCGTCAACCCACAGTAGGTTGTTGTGATTGGCCTCGGCGATCGCGACTAACTGTTTGGGCTCATGTGCAGCCGCGAGGAGCGCTTCACTATGGCTGAAGGGAATGGTTTGATCGTCGGTGCCGTGAAGGATTAGCAGTGGGCAGTTAATTTTATCGATGCGCTGGATGGTGGGAAATTTGTCAAAAGGCAAGATATTAACGCGGGCGGCTACCTGAAAAATGGTGGAGAACGTACTTTCTAAAATCAGCCCTGCTACGGGTGTTTTATCGGCTAGCTGGGCAGCGAGATAGGTACTTGGGCCACCGCCTAGAGACTGACCGTGCAAAATAATCTTTTCGGGTGGGACGTTTAGGGTGTCGCTTAGATAGCTGTAGGTGGCGGCGATCGCATTGTAAGCGCCCCATTCACTGGCTTTGCCTGAGCTGTTGCCATAGCCGGGATAGTCGTAAGCCAGTACGGAAAAGCCCTGAGCGTATAGCGTCTGTAAAATGGGTGAAACTGTGCCAATATCTGAGGCGTTACCGTGGCTGTACAAGATGGTGTAGTCGCTGGCCGGATTGTGAAAGTAGCGGGCGGCAATGACGTTGGCATCTCCGGTCAAAATATCGATGGCGTGGGGATCTCTGGTCGGATGGTGATCGTAGCTGGCCGGGGGTGGCAAAAAGATCAATCGCTCTACGAAGAAAAAGACGCTGAGGGCGAAGGTGCTATAAACCAATAAAAAGACTAGAAAAATCAACAGCAGAAGTTTTAGCATGGAATCAAAGTAATACGGCCTTTGACGGGTGCAAGCTGGTTGGGGTGCCAAACGATTACTTTGCCAAACTTGCCAGACTATAGTCCAAACTATAGTCTGGCGCTGAGAGCAGTGGAGTAGATGGCTGACTTACAACTGGCTCAAGTTCACTAGAAGGCGGTTCATTTAAAGGTAAGTCGTGATCTGCTGCCCAGGTATGTAAATCAGTAAAGGCGCGATCGCGATAGGCTCCATAGCGATCGCGCTTATTCCTAACTTTTTTGGCTAGGGGTGGAATGATCCCAAAATTGGGCGGCATGGGCTGAAAGTGCTTAGGTTCAGCGGAGCTAATAAAGTCCGTGAGTGCGCCGAGCATGGTGGTGAGCGGGAGAATCAAAGGCGATTTGCCCAAAGCTAGCCGAGCGGCATTGGTGCCTGCTAGCCAGCCGCCCGCGATCGCTGCTGTATACCCTTCAGTGCCCACTAACTGCCCTGCGGCGAATAGCGTTGGCCGCGACTTAAACTGCAACGCTCCTGTCAACAGCTCCGGCGAATTGATAAACGTATTGCGATGCATCACGCCCATCCGCACAAATTCTGCATTTTCCAAGCCAGGGATCATCCGAAAAACCCTTTTTTGCTCACCCCAGCGCAAATTAGTTTGAAAGCCCACCATATTCCAAAGCTGTCCGGCCTTGTCTTCTTGGCGCAATTGCACCACCGCGTAGGGCTTATTCACCTTATTTTCTAGTGCATCAAACGCCCCAAACTTTTCCGTATCAAATAGGCCCACTGGCTTCAACGGCCCATAGCGCATGGTTTCTTCACCCCGCCGCGCCATTTCTTCAATCGGCAAACAGGCTTCAAAAAACTTCGCCGTTTCTCGCTCAAAGTCTTTTAGCTCAGCTTGCTCAGCGGCGCATAGCTCAGCGTAAAAGGCCAAATACTGCGCTTTATTCATCGGGCAGTTGAGATACGCGGCCTCGCCTCGGTCGTAGCGAGAGGCCATAAAGGCGATGTTTAAATCAATTGACTCGCCCGTAATGATCGGACTGGCCGCATCGAAAAAGCTCATGTAAGCCTGCCCGGCCAGCCGCTCCAAGTCTTCGCTGAGGGCTTGACTGGTTAGAGGCCCAGTGGTCAGCACCACAATGCCGGTATCAGGAATGCGCTGCACTTCATCGCGGCGCAGCTCAATTAAAGGATGAGCGGCCAGCGTCTGGGTGAGATCTTTGCCAAATACACCGCGATCTACGGCCAGTGCACCGCCTGCTGGCACGGCATGTTCATCGGCTTTACCAATTACCACCGAGCCCAATCGCCGCAGCTCCTCATGCAGTAGCCCGGAGGCTCTATCGGTGCCCATAGCCCCAAAGGAATTGCTGCATACTAGCTCAGCCAAATCTTCAGAATGATGGGCAGGGCTGGTTTTAACCGGCCTCATTTCATGTAGCACCACCGGTACCCCAGCGCGGGCTATCTGCCAAGCGGCTTCCGTCCCGGCCAAACCACCGCCAATCACATGAATCGGCTCTTGATTGCTCATATCGTTCCTGAAGCTGCTGTTTAATTCTAAAGGTATTCGCTGAGATTCGGCATCTAGGTGAACGTGAGACCGCGATACACTCACTCGATTGGGAAGATTGTTGTTTAAGATTCTAAAAAGCAAATAAAGGGGGTCGTGGGGTTTCGGTCGCTTTCTCTTCTATGGCTAAAGGCATTCAAGGTAGCTGTCTATTTTCGAGCAGGCGTGATTATCAGGAAGCTGTATGATAGATTTCAGATTGCCGATGATAGTCGGTTCAAAAACCGAGATAAATGGCTCCAAATGACCTGATAAAGCTAGTCGTACAGCTTGGCAAGCGCCTGGAAGAACAGGAGCAACGGCTTGAGGTGCAGGCAGAGAAGATTAAAGCCCTAGAAGTAGAGAACACGAAGCTCAAACAACGGTTAGCGTCAGAGGCTGAGAAAAAAGGGTCGAAAGCGCCCAAATTCACGGAGAACTACAGCGTAGAGAAGAACAAAGGGAAAGGCAAAAGTAAACGAGGCCAAGACGCGACTGGCCGCCGCCCGCAATCAATCAAGCTAGAGCTGGTAGAGCGCACGGTCGATGTGTACGAAGCGGGAGTGCCGCCAGCGGCTTGCGTGGCGAGGGGGAGCCAGTGTGTGTGGCGCATTGAAGATGGGCGGGCCCAATACATCTGCTATCGGTTCTTTACGCATCCTGATACAGCGGCCCTACCGCCGCTAGCCGGGGTGCGTAATCGTTTGAGTGAGTATGGCTTAGAAGTGATCTTGATAGTGGCCTTCTTGCACTATTGGGTGGGGGATATCGCTAGACCATACTTGTGCGGTGGTGGAATTTTTCACGGGTTTAGCGTTGAGCAAGTCGCAAACGAACTCGCTATTGACTCAGCTAAGCACTGACTGGCAGGCGTCATACGATAGCATTGCTAAACTGTTGTCCTATCAACTGGTGATATACATTAGACTTAATCGGAAATAGGTCGCTAAAATAGAGTAAAGGATTATCGAGA